>JACWEH010000001.1 GCA_014653585.1 Pelagibacterales bacterium SAG-MED38
AAAAATGCTGATAAAACAATTGTTTTTGGTGTAAATGAAGAAGAGCTTACAATAAAAGATCAAATAATTTCTGCTGCTTCTTGTACAACAAACTGTTTGGCACCTGTTGCAAATGTCCTTCACAAAAATTTTGAAATAGAAAAAGGTTTTATGACCACAATTCACGCTTTTACAAGTGATCAAAGAATTTTAGATAATTCTCATAAAGATCCAAGGAGAGCTAGATCTGCTAGTCAATCAATCATCCCGACTTCGACAGGTGCTTCTAAAGCTATAGGCGAAATAATTCCTTCTCTTAAAGGAAAACTAGAAGGTATCGCAATGAGAGTACCAACCCCAAATGTTTCATTAATTGAACTTGTCTTTTGTACAAAAAAAGATTTGAACATTGAAAAAATTAATTCAGCATTTGAGGATTTTAGCAAAAAAAATAAAGTTATTGAAATTACAAAAGAAAAACTTGTTTCTATTGATTTTAATCATAATCCTGCCTCATCAATTATTGACTCAAGTTTAACAAGTGTGATTGGTAAAAATATGGGAAAGATCTCAGCGTGGTATGATAATGAATGGGGTTTTTCAAATAGGATGTGTGATATAGCTGAATACCTTCATAAAATTTCTTAATGAATAGTATTAAAAACCAGAAAAATCTTAATAAAAAAAAAGTTTTGTTAAGATTGGATTTAAATGTTCCATTAAAAAATGGTTTAATTACTGACGAAACAAGAATAAATAAGATTATTCCAATCATAGATTTTTTAACAAAAGAACAATCAAAAATTATAATAATCTCTCACGTTGGACGGCCAAAAGGTAAGGTAATTACAGATCTTTCTCTTAAACCAATTTGTGAAAATGTTGAAAAAAAAATAAATAAAAAAATTAGATTAGTGAAAGAAAATATTTTTAAATTAAAAAAAGAAGATTTGTTTGAAGATCCAAATGTTCAAATAGTTTTTTTAGAGAATATTAGATTTTACAAAGAGGAAGAAAAAAATGACACTAATTTTGCACAACATTTAGCTAAACTCGCTGATTTGTATGTAAATGATGCTTTTTCTTGTTCTCATAGAGCACACGCTTCTGTGAGTAAAATTACTAAATTTCTTCCCTCTTTTGCTGGATTACAGTTAGAAACAGAGATTAGTGCTTTAAAAAAAGTTACAACCGAGATCAAAAAACCAATCACTTGTATTATTGGAGGATCAAAAATTTCAACAAAAATTGGAATAATCAAAAATTTAATATCTAAATTTGATAATATTATCATTGTTGGTGGAATGGCTAATAACATTATTAAATACAAAGGGAACCATATAGGTAAATCAATTAAAGAGGAAAATTGTGATCTAATGATTAAAGAGATTTTTGAAACTTTAAAAAGTCATTCTTGTAAAATTATTTTCCCAGATGACGTTTTGATTGGAAAAAATTTAGATGATGAGCCTCAAATAAAAGAAATCAATAATATCAAAGATGATGATATCATTTTGGATATTGGTCCTAAGACATTAGATAAAATAACAAGTATTATTGAAAATAGTGAAACAGTGCTTTGGAATGGACCAGCAGGATATTTTGAAAATCCAAATTTTGCTAATGGCAGTTACGATATTGCAAAGGCTATTACAAAAAAAAATAAAAATAAATCAATTTACTCAGTTGTAGGAGGTGGAGATACGATAGCTCTTATCAATAAAATTAAATTAATAGAAAATTTTAACTTTGTTTCAACTGCCGGTGGAGCATTTTTAGAATATCTTGAAGGAAAAGAGTTACCTGGTATAAAAGCTTTAAACTAATATGTCTGAATTAAATAACATAGCACTAAAAATACTTAATAATGGAAAAGGTATTCTTGCAGCTGACGAGAGCACTGCAACTATGACTAAAAGATTAGAGTCAGTTAGAGTTCAATCAACAGCTAAAAACCGTTTATTATTTAGAGAAATATTATTTAGTGCGTCTGGTATGACTGAGTATATCGGAGGCGTAATTTTATACGACGAAACAATAAAACAAATAACCTCAAAAAAAAATAAAATTCCAGAATTAATTTCTGCTATGGGCAGTGCCCCAGGTATTAAAGTTGATACAGGAGCAAAAGTCTTAGCTGGTTCACCAAATGAAAAAATTACTGAGGGATTGGATGGATTAAGAGAAAGATTAAAAGAATATTATAAATTAGGAGCCAAATTTACAAAATGGAGAGGTGTTTATAACATATCAAAAGAGCATCCAAGTAAACTCTCGATTCAATCTAATGCACATGCGTTAGCTAGATACTCTGCATTAGTTCAAGAATGTAATATGGTTCCAATTGTTGAGCCTGAAGTCTTAATGGATGGTGAGCATTCAGCAAAAGAGTGTTATGAAAAGACTTCTGAAATAATAAAAAAATGCTTTGAAGAATTAATCTTACATAAAGTTGACTTAAAAGGAGTCATACTAAAACCAAATATGATTTTAGCTGGTTATGAGTGTAAAGATAAAATTTCAAATGAAGAAGTTGCAAAATTAACTCTTAAATGTTTAAAAGACTCTGTTCCATCAGAAGTACCGGGCATAGCATTTTTATCTGGTGGTCAATCAGAAATAGAGGCAACAGAAAATTTAAATTTGATTAATAAATACAATGATACCAACTTTATAATGAGTTACTCTTATGGACGAGCTCTTCAACAAAGCGCATTAAAATTCTGGTCCCAGGACATATTAAATATTGAGGGAACTCAAAAAATTTTTAACCAGAGAGCAAAAATGAATACACTAGCTGCTCAAGGTAAATGGTCTAAAGAACTTGAGATTTAATAAAAAAAAATTTATTTATCTCATTTCACCAACAAAAATTAATAAGTCTTTTTATCAAGAATTAACTAAGGTTTTTCAGCAAAAAAAAGTGAGTTTTTTTCAATTGAGGCTTAAAAAAGAAACTTTTAAAAAAAAAATCATAATTGGTGAAAAAATTAAGAAAATTTGCAAAAAATTTAATGTTAAATTTCTAATTAATGATGAAGTTTTTATTGCTAAGAAATTAAATGCTGATGGTTGCCACCTAGGTCAAAAAGATATGAATATAAATGAAGCAAGAAAGTTAATTGGCAATAAGATAATTGGTGTTACGTGTCATAATTCTGTAAAATTAACAAAAGTAGCTTTAAAAAATAAAGCAAATTATATAGCTCTTGGGGCCTTTAATTACTCAAAAACAAAAAAAATAAAATATAAAGCCTCTATTAATTTACTCAGAAAAGTAAAAAAAATCACAAAAACACCTGTTGTCGCTATAGGTGGTATTAATTCTGATAATTATAAGAAACTTATATTGAATAAGGCAAACTTTTTAGCTATTTCAGGCTACATTTGGAATAATAAAAAACTAAAACCAACAGAAGCAATAAAAAAACTTAAATGAAAATTAGCGCAGGAGAAATAAGAGTAGGCATGCTGTTAGAATATAAAAATGATTTATGGCAAGTACTCAAGACTCAACATGTCAAACCTGGTAAGGGTGGTGCATTTGCACAAGTTGAAATGAAAAGTTTAAACAAAAATACAAAGTTAAATGAAAGATTTAGATCTAGCGAAAATGTAGAAAAAGCATCAATAGATGAAATAAACTACAATTATTTATATGAAGATGAAAGTAGTTATTTCTTTATAGAGCCTAAATCTTTTGAACAAATTAGTTTAAAAAAGAATATTGTAGGAGAAAAAGGAAGATTATTATCTGAAAATCTTGAGGTCACTGTTAACTTTCATAATAACTTACCTATTTTTGTCGATTTACCAAATCAAGTTACATCTAAAATAAAAGATACTGATGTTGCTTTAAAAGGCCAAACAGTTTCTTCATCTTATAAACCAGCAACGTTAGATAATGGTTTAAATATACAAGTCCCCCCTTTTATTGAGGCTGGAGATGAAATCATAGTAGATACACGCAATCTTGAATATGTAAAAAAAATTTAATCTTATGAACTCAATTTCTTCAAATCTAAATATTATGATTAAAGCAAGTGAAAAAGCTTCAAAAATATTGATAAGAGATTTTGGTGAAATAGAAAAATTACAAGTTTCTAAAAAGGGAGCTGCAGATTTTGTAACGAATGCAGATTTAAAAGTCGAAAACATAATTATTGAAGAGCTAAAAAAAGCTAGACCTGATTTTTCATTTATAAGTGAGGAAAATGGAATTAAAAAAAATAAAAATACTAACAACACATGGATCATTGATCCTATAGATGGAACTGTAAATTTTTTGCATGGAGTTCCACATTTTGCAATTTCAATTGCTTTGAGATCTCATAATGAGATTGTATCTGGATTGATTTATGATCCGATTAAAGATGAAATGTTTTTTGCAGAAAAAAATAACGGAGCTTTTTTAAATAACCAACAAATTAGAGTTTCCAAAAAAAATGTTATTGAAAATTGTTTGTTTACAACAGGTGGAACATTGGAGAAAGAACCTGAATTTTTATATAGAAAGTCAGGATGTGCTGCTCTCGATCTAGCATATGTTGCGGCGGGAAGATATGATGGATATTTTCAAAAAAATCTTAATTTGTGGGATATCGCTGCTGGTTTAGTTTTGTTAAATGAGGCTGGAGGCGTTATGAATGAATTAAACCTTAATAATTTGAACCATATAAAAATCATTGCATCAAATCCAAACATTAACGCAAAATTTAAAGAAAAATTACATAACTTTTAATTGTTTTAAAAAAAACTTTTGTTATAAATCTCGAATGAAAAAAAAAATACATCCTAACTACCATCCAATTAAGGTTGAAATGACTGATGGTACTCAATTTGAGACTAAATCGACTTGGGGTGCTGAAGGTGATTTACTTAAATTAGAAATAGATCCAAAGTCGCATTCTGCATGGACTGGTGGAAAGCAAAAATTAATGGATAAAGGTAGGATTAGTAAATTTAATAAGAAGTTCCAAAATTTTAAATCAGAAAAAAAAAATTAAATGTCTAGCTCACCTTTGATGCCAATGGCAACTGCTATGTGGCTAGTAGAAAACACCACGCTAACCTTTAAACAGATTGCAGATTTTTGTAAATTGCATGAAGTTGAAGTACAAGGTATTGCCGACGGGGAGGTAGCAAAAGGCATCAAAGCCTATAATCCAATTATTTCAGGTCAATTATCTAGAGAAGAAATTAATTTATCATCTGAGGATGAAAATAGACCGCTTCAAATAAAAAATTTTGATGTTGAAATATCTAATTCAGAAAAAAAGATTAAAAAATATATTCCTTTATCAAAAAGACAAGATAAACCAGATTCAGCTCTTTGGTTACTTAAACAACATAATATTTTAAAAGACTCACAAATAGCTAAACTTGTTGGCATTACAAAAAATTCTGTTACATCAATTAGGAACAAAAGTTATTGGAATTTCAATAATTTAAATCCAAAAGATCCTGTTGCTTTAAATTTATTTACCCAAAAAGACCTTTTGGATGCAATAGCCAAAGCTGAGCGAAGAATAAAAAGAGAGAAAAAAGAAAAAGAAAGAGCTGAACAGGCTAATAAAAATTAGAATATATGAATAAAATTAATAGACATAAAATTATAAAAATGATAGTTACACGTTTTTTTGGAGGTATTTATCAAAATAGAAGTTAAAGATAACAATGTTGAACAAGCTTTAAGAGTTTTAAAAAGAAAACTTCAAAGAGATGGTTTTTTTAAAATAATAAAACTAAAAAATACATATGAAAAACCCTCTGAAAAGAAAAAGAGAATATTACAAGAAAATATCAAGAGAGTTAAAAAGTTAAACAAACTCAAAAACAGAATTTAAATATCGCGGGGTGGAGCAGTCTGGTAGCTCGTCAGGCTCATAACCTGAAGGTCGGCGGTTCAAATCCGTCCCCCGCAACCAGTTATGTTTGAAAAAAAATTTTTTATTCCACCAAAAAAAAATATCCTATCTTTTTATTTGCTTATTTCTTTTCCAATATTTTTAATTTTAGGAAATTTTTTTATAAACTTTTTTTTCATAGTTTTTACTTTTTTAGCTATTTTAAACTTAAAAGAGTCTCAAAATTTTTATAAATCTTTCATATTTTATCTTTTGATTTTTTTTCTATTATATCTATCAATAAATTTGTATTTTAGTATTAATTTAAGCAACTCTTTTCCAAGATTGATTAAATTTATATTAATAATTTTTTTTATTAAAGAATTACAAAATCTCATTCAAAATAAAGATTTTTCTTTTGAAAAAATATTATTTTATTGGACGTTAGTTTTTCTTATAGTTTCTTTTGATATAATTTTTGAGTTTATATTCGGTTTTAATCTTTTAGGTTTTTATACTTTGATGCCTGGACGAATTGCTAGTTTTTTTGGAGATGAGCTAGTTATTGGAGGATTTTACCATTTTATGAGTTTATTAATTTTAGCGTTTTTTATAAACCAAAAGTTCTCAGACCCAATTATTCTAATACTTTCAATCTCAATTATTCTAATAAGTTTTGCAATTGGAGAAAGGGCAAACTTTATAAAATTGTTTTTATCAATTTTTTTATTTCTATTTTTTATATATAAAACTAGTTTTCTAAATAAAATTGGAATTAGTTTAATTATCTTTATCTTATTAAGTGTTACTGTCTTAACAAATAGTAATATTAAATACAGATATTATGATCAAATTAAAGTTATTTACTCTTCAAATGGTTTTAGTAAATATTTTAAAGATTCTCAGTATGGGGCTCATCAAGACGCAGCATATAAAATCTTTAAGAACAACAGGCTCTTTGGTGTTGGTTTAAAAAATTTTAGAGAGGAAAGTAAAAAAGAAATTTATAAAAATGATGAATTTAAAAAGACAGATACAAGACAATCAACACATCCACATCAAATACACTTAGAATTGTTGTCTGAAACCGGGTTATTAGGGTATTTGGCTTTTTTAATATTAACCTTATATTCAATTTATTATTCAATAAAAAATTATTTAATTCATAAAAATAACTATCAATTTGCAGCAATATTATTTATTATTTCAAGTATAATTCCATTAATTCCATCTGGTAGTTTGTTTTCGACATTTAATGGTGGTATTTTTTGGTTTAACTTTGCATTAATGCTAAGTTTTAACAAATACTCTAAATCTTGAATTTAGATTTTCTACTATCTTTTAAAAAGCCTAGCACAGTATCTTTAGTTAACTTTTCAAATGATTTGCCAAAATTTTCAATCTTATTAATTATTGAAGGGGGGATTGTTATCAAATGACAACCTAGTTGTTTAGCTTGAAGATAATTATATGGTTCTCTTACGCTTGCCCACAAAATTTTAACATTTTTAAATTTTTTTGACATTCTAATACTTTTTTTCAATTCAGGTATAGGATCTTTTCCTGCATCTGCTGCTCTTCCGGCAAAAATTGAAATAATCACTTTTGAATTTTTTTTCAGACATCCCAAAATTTTTTTTACTTGATATGAATTATACACGGCAGTTATATTTAGTTTGATATTCAATTGACTTAGTTCCTTGATAAGACTACCCATAAATTTTCCTTTTGAATTTGTGACCGGTATTTTTACATATATTGTTTTTCCCCATGAATTAATAATTAAGGCCTCTCTTCTCATTGATTTATAATTATCGCTAAATACTTCAAATGAGATTGGTTTTTTGCAAACTTTTAAAATTTCTTTTGAATATTTCTCATAATTTTTTGCTCCTGCTTTTCGCATTAAGCTTGGGTTGGTTGTAAAACCCATTACTAATTTTTTTTTATTAAACTTTTTAATTTGATTAATATCTGCAATGTCACAATAAATTTTTGTACTCATTTTATTTTTAAAGATTTTTTGTAATATCTTCTGTCATTTTTTTTGCATCAGCGAATAACATGAGAGTATTCTCTTTATAAAATAGATCATTATCAATACCAGCATATCCTGGAGAAAGACTTCTTTTGACAAACAAAACAGACTTACATTTTTCCACGTCTAAAACAGGCATCCCATAAATAGGACTTTGAGGATCTGTTTTTGCAACTGGATTAGTAACATCATTTGCACCAATTACAAATGCAACATCTGCATTTGCAAAATCATTATTTATATCTTCTAACTCAAAAACTTCATCATAAGGCACATTTGCCTCTGCCAATAGTACATTCATATGCCCTGGCATTCTTCCAGCTACTGGGTGAATAGCGTATGAAACTTTAATGTCATTTTTTTTTAAAGTATCTACCATTTCTCTTAAAGCATGTTGAGCTTGTGCAACAGCCATTCCATAACCAGGGACGATTATAACCGAAGAGGCGTTTTTCATTAAAAATGCTGCATCATCAGCATTCCCACTTTTTACTGGTCTTTGTTCATTAGCTGATTTGCTTGAAGTATCATCTGTGGCTCCCCATCCACCTAAAATAACATTGAAGAATGAACGGTTCATCCCTTTACACATAATATATGATAAGATCGCTCCTGATGATCCAACAAGTGCTCCTGTAATGATTAATGCAGTATTTTCTAAGGTAAATCCAATTCCAGCTGCTGCCCAACCAGAGTAAGAATTAAGCATGGAAATCACAACTGGCATATCAGCTCCACCTATTGGTATAATCAATAGGAACCCGATCAAAAATGAAAAACCTAATAAAATCCAGAATAAATTTGAGGATTGAGATGAACAAAGTAGATAAATTAAAACCACAATTGAAATCAATATAATTGCATTAAGCAAATGTTGACCTTTGAAAGTGATTGGAGATCCTGACATTAATCCTTGAAGTTTTAAAAAAGCAATTACTGAGCCAGAAAAAGTTATAGCTCCAACTGCGGCACCAATAGACATTTCAATTAAGCTACCAAGTTTAATATTGCCTGGTACGCCAAGATTAAATGCTTCTGGATTTAAAAAAGCTGAGATTGCAACAAAAACAGCTGCAAGCCCTACCAAACTATGAAAGCCAGCAACTAATTCTGGCATAGCAGTCATAGGTATTCTGTAAGCTATAAATGCTCCGATCGAACCACCAACTAAAATAAATATTAAAACGTAGATAAATCCAATTGAAAAATTTCCAATAGAGAAAAAAGTTACTACTACAGCTATTGTCATTCCTAAAATTCCAAATAAATTACCTTGTCTAGATGTTTCAGGGGAAGATAACCCTCGTAATGCAAGTATGAATAATACACCAGAAACTAAATAAAAAATTGCTGACAAATTTGCAGAAATCATTATTTATCCTTTTTCTTTTTTTTATACATTGCTAACATTCTTTGAGTCACAAGAAATCCACCGAAGATATTTATTGCTGCCAGCGCAATCGCTAAAAAACCAAAAACACTCGAGGTATTAAATATGCTTTCAGAGTTTCCAGACAAACCAGCAATTATTGCTCCCACAATTATCACAGAAGAAATAGCATTAGTTACTGACATTAATGGAGTATGTAAAGATGGAGTAACACTCCAGACTACATAATACCCAATAAATATAGAGAGGATAAATATACTTAATCTAAATATTAAAGGATCTATTTCCATGATTATTTTATTTGAGTTTTTTTAATAATTTCATCTTCTTGATTAATATTGATTTTTTTGTTTTTTTTATCAAACAAATTTTCAACAAAATTAAACATGTTTTTTGCGTACAAACTAGATGCTGAAATAGGTAATTTATTCAAA
Organism: Pelagibacterales bacterium SAG-MED38; assembly: GCA_014653585.1. Next base: position 9,688 of record JACWEH010000001.1, read on the forward strand.
ATATTGCTCTCCCCCATTATTTTTACTCCATTTTTATTTATAATCTTATCTACCTCAGAAAAAGCAGTATTTCCGCCTTGGATCGCTGCTAAATCATAAATCACTGAACCTGCTTGCATGTTATTAATCATATTTTCTTTAATAATCAAGGGAGCCTTTTTTCCTGGTATTAATGCAGTACAAATCACTATATCGATTTTTTTTAAAGTTTCAGATAAAAGCTCTTCTTGTTTTTTTTTAAATTCATCAGAAGTCTCCTTTGCGTAACCTCCTTCAGTTTCAAGATTTTCAGAACCTTCAACAGTCAGAAATTTACCACCTAAACTTTCAACTTGTTCTTTTGATGCCATTCTGACATCTGTTGCAAAAACTATAGCACCCATTCTTTTGGCTGTCGCTATTGCTTGTAATCCTGCAACCCCAGCTCCAACAACTAAAACTTTAGCGGCTGGTACTGTTCCTGCAGCGGTCATCATCATTGGAATTGCTTTCTCAAAACTAGCAAATGATTCTATCACAGCTTTGTACCCAGCCAAATTTGCTTGAGAAGATAATATATCCATTGATTGAGCTCTTGTTATTCTTGGTAGCAACTCTAATGAAAAAAGATTAATTTTTTTTTTGGCTAAATCTTCTAATTTTTTTTTATTATCATAAGGATTTAAAACTCCAACTAATATTTGATTTTCTCTAATTAGGGAAATTTTATCATCTGACAAGACGCCGAGTTGCACCACAATATCAGATGAACTTAAAATTTCATTTTCATCTGAGGAAATTTTTGCACCCAATTTAAGATATTCTTGATCTTCTATTCCTAAATGAGAGGCATAGTTTTTGCTTAGAAGAATTTCAAATCCTAAAGAAAGATACTTCTTTACAATTTCCGGCATGATAGCCACTCTTTTTTCAAACTTTTGATTTTCTAAAATAGATCCAATTTTCATTAAAGGACCTTAAAGTAAAAATATTGCCATCAATACCAACACTGATATTACAGCGACAGTTCCCCATAGAACAAATTTAGTAAAATTATTCCAGGTATTTTTATGGTTTTCATTGTCCATAAAATTATTTTTGTCTTGCTTTGAATTTAGGGTTGTTTTTATTGATAATGTAAATTCTTCCTCGTCTTCTAACCAGTTTAGAATTTAGATCTCTTTTTTTTAAAGATTTTAGTGAGCTTTTTATTTTCATAGTTTTAATTTTAAGCCGGCGATGTCCTACTCTTCCATATCTTAAGACAAAGTACCATCGGCGCAGAAAGGCTTGACTTCCGAGTTCGGAATGGAATCGGGTATAACACTTTCGCAATAATCACCGGCGAAACTGTTATACCGATTTATCATTTAATGTAAACTAACTTTTAAAGCACAAGTCACTTAATTTTGTTTTTTAAAAAATCTTTAAAAACATAATTAAAGCCCTCATTTAGATCAATTTTTGGCTTCCAACCATAACTTCGAGCTAAACTAGTATTTAATTTTTTTCGAGGTGTTCCATTAGGCTTTGAGAGGTCAAAATCAATTTTCAAATCTACTTTCATTTTATTCATAATAAATTTTGCAAAATCTTTTATAGACTTCTCAACACCTGATCCAATATTTATCAATGTATGTTTTGTATCTTTTTTTAAAAAAAACTCACATGCTCTTGCCAAATCATCAACATATAATAGTTCTCTTCTACTTTTACCGTTACCCCATAATACGACATTTTTTTTATGATTTTTTTTTGCACTGTAAATTTTTGACAATAATGCTGGAAAGAAATGTGAATTTTTAAGATCATAGTTATCTCTTGGTCCATATAAATTTGTAGGCATCAAACATATATAGTTTAATTTATATTGATTATTGTAAGCCTCACACATTTTCACTCCAGCAATTTTTGCGATTGCATAAGCATCATTAGTTGGTTCCAGTTTCCCACTTAATAGATAATCTTCTCTAATTGGTTGTTTAGATAATTTTGGATAAATACAACTCGATCCTAGAAATATTAATTTTTTAACTCCTACCTTAAATGATGAGTGAATTAGATTTGTTTGTATTGTCAAATTTTGGTAAATATATTCACCCTTAAAAGTATCATTTGACAATATTCCACCAACTTTTGCAGCAGCAATAATTACAAAATCTGGTTTAACTTTTTTAAAAAATTTTTCAGTTTTTTCTTGATTAAGTAAATCTAATTGTTTTCTATTTTTTACAATAATTTTTTTATAATTTTTTCTTTTAAGATATCTCAAAATTGAAGAGCCAACCATACCATTATGCCCAGCTAAAAAAATTTTGCTATTTTTACTTAATTGCATTTATACTTTTATATTCAGACTTAATCATCTCATCGATAAGTGAATTTAAATTTTCTTTAGGTTTCCATTTTAAAATTTTTCTGGCTTTTTTGGCATCACCTAACAATGTATTTACATCTAATGGTCTAAAATAATTTTTATCACACTCAATAATAGGAATACCTTTTTCATTATACGCTTTTTCATTTAGTTCTTTACCTTTCCAGAAAATTTTTAAACCTATTTTTTTTGCTGTTATATTAACAAATTGTTTAATTGAATATTGTTTACCAGTTGCAATTACATAATCATCTGGTTTTTTTTGTTGTAATATTTTCCACATTGCCAAACAATAATCCCTTGCATGACCCCAGTCCCTTTTTGCATTCAGGTTACCTAAAAAAAGTTTTTTCTGTTTACCTTCTTTTATCTTACATAGTGCTGATATAATTTTTTTTGTCACAAAAGTTTCTCCTCTTCTTGGACTTTCGTGATTAAACAAAATTCCGTTACAAGCAAAAATTTTGTAAGCTTCACGATAATTTTTCGTTATCCAGTGTGCATAAAGTTTTGCAACTCCATATGGACTTTGTGGATAAAAATTTGTTTTCTCATTTTGTGGTATTTTTTGAACTTTACCATACATTTCTGAGGTACCCGCTTGATAAAATTTAGTTTTTTTTTCAAGTTTATGAAATTTTATAGCTTCTAAAATTCTTAAAGTCCCTAATGCATCAGCATTAGCTGTATATTCTGGTACCTCAAATGAAACTGCTACATGAGATTGAGCTGCAAGATTATAAATTTCATTGGGTTTTGTTTTTTTTATAATACTAGATACAGAAGATGAGTCTGTTATGTCCCCATAATGTAACCTAAATCGATAATTCTTTTCATGAGGATCTTGATAAATATGATCTACCCTAAATGTGTTAATAGAGGATGATCTTCTTATCACACCGTTAACTATATATTTTTTTTTTAACAAAAATTCTGATAAATATGATCCATCTTGTCCAGTAACACCAAATATTAACGCAACTTTATTTTTCGACATAATTGTTAATAGACTATTTACTATATGCAGTAAAGTAAGTTAATGATCATTCTTGGAGCTCATAAACGTACTCAAAAGTTTTCCTAAATGCCATCTTGTATTTGTAGATTTGTTTAAAATTATTTTTTATTAAAAAATTATGAATATCTCCAAATTTATACTTCTTTAATAACATACTATGATAATGATGTTCAAATAAAATAAGCTTAATTTTTTTGAAATGATTTTTTAAGCCTTTAAGAACATAATACTCATAACCTTCTGTATCTATTTTAATAAAATCAATTTTTTTAATATCATTTGTGGTCATATATTTAGATAACAAAACTTGCCTCACATCAATCTCAAAAAAAAAATTTTGTTTTTTTGAGTTCAATAGAAAAATAGACTTTCTTTTGAAATATTTTGATTTTACATTATAGCTATTTATTGTAGAGGAAGAACTCTCATTCATTTGTTTTATCTTAATAATTTTTTCCTCATCACCAACAGCATAATTTTCTATTATTATGTTTGTGTTATTAAATTTTTTTTTGAAATAGATTAAATTTTTCTGTAATATCAAAAAATTCTTATCACTGGCTTCAAAAGAATAAATATTTTTGATCTTAAAATTGTTTAAAAATCGTTTTATTGACTCTCCATGATGAGCTCCAATATCAAACAAAATGTCAAATTTTTTATAACCCCGGCTTTTTAAAAAAGAAAATAATTTTTTTTGATAATAAAAATCAAAAATGCTTAAAATTTTTAATGTGAAAAACCTAATCATGTTTAACTACAAATATATATCTGTTTTTTAAAAATTTTTTAACCTTTAAACTATTTTTATAATTACAACTATTTAGTGATTGTTCACATTTTTCAAAATTGCTAATTAATTCAAAAAATTTTTTTTCAACTCTAAAATGTTTTTTTTCTACTTTATATAATGGGTTTTCTAATGGAGAATAATTATACTTTTTGAATTCATCATTAATTCTTACATAATTTCTAGAAAGGAATACAATTACTACAATGCACAATAAAAGAGAGGTTTTTTTATAAATCTGATTAAAATTATTTCTAAATTTTGCAATGATAATGGATGTTGGCATAAGAAATAATATAGCAAAGAGAGCGTATCCTCCATATCTTAGTGCAGGGTGATTAACAAACCATTCAACTAATAAAAAAAAAATTAAAATAATTAAAAAATTATAATTTTTATTATAATAAATTTGTTTAGTCTTCTTATTAAAAAAAAACAAAAATAAAAAGACTGAAGTAAATAGTAAACCAAATATTAGATCAGAAACTTTATTGAAAAAATAATCATCAATCCAATTACTTACCCAATTGAAATTTTGTAGATGTACTTCAGCATTATCAACCTTAAAAGTTGGAGTATGACCTGCTTTTGACCATAAATTATAATGCTGATTCATTTTACTTATTTCAGCTGAGTTTAAAGACCATGAAAAATTTTCAAAACAGGTTAGATTTAAAGGATAAATTAAACAACCTGTATTTAAAAAATTTGTTATTAAAACTACAAAGATTAATATTAAAAAAAAATAAAAAATTTTGTTTTTTAGAAGATCTTTGAAAAGATTTAGTTTATTTTCCTTATACAAAATCCACGATACAACAAGAGGAACTAATAAATATAAAATATAAAATGCTTTAAGAGAAATTATTAAACCTAGTATCACTATCATTTGGTCAAGTTCATTTTTTGCATTTTTATCAAAATTTAAAAAAATTAATAATTGCAAAAATAAAATAAGTATTAAGATTTGTGCTGAGCGGTCAGTTCCATGTTCTTGAAGCCTGTAAAAAAAAATATTGATGAATATAAAAAAGAATAAAGATAAGAAGAAAATAAAGTCAATTTTTTTACTTTTAAAATATTTAAATATTCTTGATATTAAGATTTGGTTTGAAAAACCCATAATCAATAAAGTTGGAATATAAAACAAATAGTATTTTGCTAGGGGTAAAAAAAATAAAGAATTCAAATAGAAAATAGAAGATGGTGTTCTGAATCCATGATTGAATTGGCCCACACCAACTAATAAAGAATTTTGAGTTAAGTAGTAACTATAAGGAAAATGATAATAGTGGAAATCATCATGAGTTTTAAATAAAAGCAAAATTAAGAATAAAAATGAAAAATTAATTAATAAAATTTTAAATGATAAAAAATTTGAATATTTTATGAAATACACAAAAAAAAATAAACCAATTATCAAAATAATAACATTATGGAAGTAATTATGAGGGATTAGAATATGAGAATAATAGGAATATATTAACAGAAAGAATAATCCTAATAATCCTACAAATCCAAGATTGTTATTAATTACTTTTTTGAAAAAAAGATTCGAAAAAAAAAAACCATAACCTATTACTGAAAATAAAATTAATTTATAAAATATAAAAAATAAAAATATATTTAAAGACATTATTTTAATAAGAAATAGGCATCCATTAACAGCAATCTATTATTCTTAAACTTAATTTTTGAAATCGATATTAAATGATAATCATATTTTATCAAAAAGGATATTATTTCATTAAAATTTGATTTTACACCAACATATCTCTCCGTAAAAGTAATTTCAATTTTTAATAATTTAATATTTTTTTTTTTTAAATTTTTTTTCATACCCTTTAAGACGTTAATTTCCTCACCCTGAACATCAATTTTACAAAAATCAATTTTTCTATAATCATTAAACTCATTATCAAAAATTTCTGTTTTGATTTTAGAAATTTTTTTTAAATCTTTCAAAGATTTAAAGACATCATTTTGTTTATAAAGACTTGATTGAGAGGAAATTTTATACTCAAAAAATTTCTTTGAGGACTTTTTATTTGATAAAGCAAGGTTAAATATCTTTATATTTTTGCTTGAATATTTTTCTTTTAGTTCACTTGATAATCTCAAAATTGGTTCATAACAAAATACTTTTTTAAAGGTACAAAATTTTAAAAGATATTCAAAAAATGATCCCTCATTAGTTCCTATGTCTACATAGACAATTTTTTTTTTTCCAAAAATGCTTTTGATAAGTTTTTTTTCATCACAAACTGATGAAAACAAATAAGAAATGGCATCATCAATTTTTTGATAATATTTTAAAATCATTGATATATTGAAACATTTGTTAATTAAATTAAGTTGCCATTTATGATAAATAATCTTTTAAAAAATAATTTCCACATTTTAATCTGTTTTTTATCGATATTAAGTATTTATATTGGTTTTTTTTTAGATGAAAATATTACAATTGGACCTAAACTTGATTGGGAACATGCGTTAGCAGGTTCGAATGAATTTCAAAAAAATTTTAAATATACTCTTCTTAACTATGATAAAGCACTTGCTGATGCAGGTGCAGGAACAAGAATATCTCCAATTTATTTAATAATAATTTTTATTTTAAAAAAAATTCTAATTGACGTAGATTTAGTAAGATTTTTTTTAATGAACATAATTATTCTTAATCAATTATTTTTTTACAAATCTCTCAGACTGGTTTTTAAGGAAAATATAAACAAAAAATATCTCTTAATTTTAAGTTGTATTTTGTATTTGTCACCTTCTTTCAGATCAAATGCTGTTTGGCCAGAAAGCGCTATGTTAGGATTATTATTTTTTTTAATATCTACCTATTTTTTTTTAAAATTTAAAGTTTACGGAAAAATTAAATATTCTTTTCTTAATATTCTATTTTTAGCAATTGCATCTTATATAAGACCATCATTTTGTTTATTTGGTATTTTTTTTTATTACGAATTTTTGGTATATTTTTTTAAAAATAGAAACTTTTTAAAAAATATTTTTTGTATTACTCTATTAAATCTTTTTTTGGCTTTTCCTGCTTATTATTATATTTTCATACTTGATATTTTTTTTATTGAAGCGGGAGGTTTAAGTTCAAATTATTTTAATAAAATTCCAATTATAACTTCTATTATCATTTTTCATATGTTGCCAATTTTAATTTATAAAAAATTCAATTTAGATTTAAATTTTAAATATGATTTAGGACTATTTTTAATAATTATTTTATCTCTTACATTAATAATTGAAAATTTTAATTATAATATAAATTTTTCTGGAGGCGGTATTATTTTGCACGCATCAAATTATTTATTAGGCAATAATATTTTATTATTTATTTGTTATCCTGCATTAATGTATTTTTTAATCAAGATTTCTATTTTCAAAAGTTACAATAATTTAATACTAATTTTAATTTTGTTAATGATGACACCTCAATACCATATTTTTCATAAATATTATGATCCTTTAGTAATCATACTCTGCTTTACAGTTTTTAATCTAGAGATCAAATATGACTTTTTTCAAAAAAAACGATACTTATTTATTTTATATTCATTCTATATACTTTACTATTTCGTCCATTATATTAATTATTTAATTGAGTCTAATGCGTGATTTAACTTTAGTAATACCAGCTAAAAATGAAAAAGAGTCGCTACCCAGTGTTCTTCAAGAATTAAAGCCATTTAATTTAGAGATACTGATTGTGCTAGAAGAAAGTGACAAAGATACAATTAATTCAATTTCAAATTATGATTGCAGATTAGTTTTTCAAAAAAATAAAGGTTATGGTGATGCACTAATCTTAGGTATTAATGAAGTTAATACTAAGTATTTTTGCATCTTTAATGCAGATGGCTCATTTAACCCCAAAGAAATTATAACAATGTACAAAAATCTTACCTCAAATAAAATCGATTTCATTTTTGCATCAAGATATGAACGTCATTGTAGTAGTGAAGACGACACTTTAATCACCTACATAGGAAATTTTATATTTACCAAAATTGGTAATATTTTTTTTAATTTAAAAATAACTGATATTCTATATACTTTTGTAATTGGAAACGTGGAGTGTTTTAAAAAACTAGATATTGAAAATAAAGATTTTTCATTTTGTGTAGAATTACCAATTAAAGCATGTAAATCTGGTTTTACACTTACTACAAGCAAATCTAATGAAAGAGCAAGAATTGGGGGAAGAAAAAAAGTAAATGCCTTAAAAGATGGTTTTTTAATCTTAATTTCTATGTTTAAACTTTTTTTTAAAGTCAAAAAGTAACTTATAAACTATCAAGTAATTAATAACATTTATCGTAACTAAGATTAATTGGAATTTAGAATTTTCTGGATAAATGCTGAAGATGAATATTAAAAACAAGTTATATAAATTAATTGTTATGCCTACTAAAGAATTATTCATTGTTTGAGAAAAAGCAAACTTGTGGTTATAAGAAAAAAATAATAGCTGATGAAGATGATTGGTATCAGGTTGCATAGGTGAAAAATTTGAACCTATTTTTCTTAGCATAGAAAATAATATTTCAAAAGCAGGGTACCAAAGCAAATTCATTATATAGTATGGTGAAATGTATTTATTTGAGTTTACAATCTCTATTAATATATAACCTGTAACAATTGAAAGTATATATATCCCATTATCTCCAAGAAAAAGCTTATTTGATAAATTGAAAACTAGTAAAATTAGGAGACAAAATATTAAAGATAAAAATAAATTTATCTCAGAAATAATTATTTGATTGTTATTTAAATAAAATAAAAAGATATAGATTATCAGGTAGTATCCGATTGCAAGGCCGTTACATCCATCTATAAAATTTGAACCATTAATCAATACTAAAAAACAAAAACTTATAAAAAAAATATTAAAATAAAAATTACCTAGGATTTCATTTAGAAAGTCTAATCTTAAATCAGTTACTGAAATATTAAGAGATGTTACAAAAAATATAATTAGTACTATTTGTATCAAAAATCTTAAAATTACAGACTTAAATAAATTTAAATCTCCAATCAATCCAATTAAAAAAAATAAAAAAATATATAAGATTAATATTATATTCTGATCATTATGATTTATTAAAAAATAGGTCAATAATACAAAGCCACCCGACAAAGGTATTTTATTTTGCTGAATATAAGTTTGATGTTTTAAACCAGTATAGCTTAGTAAGAAATTTTTCGACTTAAATAAAAAATTTGTGGTAATCAAAATTATCAATAGAATAAATAGTTTAATTAATTCCATTATCATTTTTTCAAATAATTGATTGATAAACTTATCAATAGATATAAAGATTTTATCACATTGTAATCCATATAATAATTATAGACTTTAAATCCATCTTTTAGCTTTTGGAATATTGAGCTTGAAAGTGAACCTTTGGTTTTTCTGTAAAACATAAGTGATTCTTCCAAAGCACCAATTTCAAATCCTGACTTTAATATTTTTAACCATAGTACAAAATCTTCTTTAGTTTTTAAATTTGCAAATTTAGTTTCCTCAGTTATCAGTTCTTTTTTAAGAAGAACAGAGGATAATCCAATATCGCATGACGTTAAAATATTCTTATAATTATTAAAATTTCTTGACTTACGAGCACTTAGTATTGCTCCTTCTTCATTAATTATTTCGTAAGATGTGTGGCATATTTGAAGATTATTTTTTTTCATATAATTAATTTGTTTAGAAATTTTTTTTTTGTTCCATAAATCGTCAGCATCTAAAAAACCCAAGTAATTACCTTTCGCAGCTGCGATACCTATATTTCTAGAAAAACCAGCTCCTAAATTTCTATTATTTACTATTATTCTTATCTTCTTGTTATATGAAAAATTTTTTTTTAAAAAATTAAGATCATCTTTCTCTAGGTCATCATATATAATTACTATTTCAATATTTTCATAAGTTTGTTTTAAAATAGAATTTATAGTTTCTTTTATAAATTTTCTTTTTTTGTAAAAAGGTATTATTACGCTTACTAGATCCATTGGTTTACATTAATAAAATATTTTCACTAGAACCATCTTTTATATTTGATATTTTTTGATCAATATCTAAAATTTTTTTAAATTTTTTTAATTCATAGAAATTGTAATCTAAAGAAGTAATCAATTTTAAAATCTTTTCTTTGTTATATCCATATTCCTTATAAAGATAAGGAGCTAATTCCATGAAAATTGGAGGTTTTTTTTCTCTTAGAAAATTCATACCTCCTTTAAGCACATCATATTCAAATCCATCTACATCTAACTTAATAAAATCAACATTAGAAATTTTATTTAATATAACAAACTCATCTAATGTAAGTAAATTTGATTTTTCAGTACTTTTTTTTTCACCTAAATGCTTAATATGTTTGTCCTCTTTTGACTCAAGGTTCCAACTTGAATAAATAGAGGTTGGTATTGCTTTTTCTTTTGATCCTAGAAATATTTGAAATGGATAAATATTTTTAGATAATTTTTGATTTAACTCTAAATTTTTTATAAATTTGTTAAATGCATAATTAGTTGGCTCAACTGAATAAATCTTGGAATTAGTGAAATTTTTTGCAAACTGTAATGATTGAGCGCCAAAATTTGCACCAATATCAATAATTTGATTATATTTTTCTAATTGGAGATTTTTTGCAACATTTGTGATCTTTATCTCAAAACTACCGAAAATAAAAATATGTAAATCAATCGCCTCTGATAGATTTAAACTCCATTCAATGTTATTTCTTTTTACTCTAATTTTTTTAGGAAAAAAAATTCTAATAAATATATAAATTATTTTTGCAAAAAATATTTTTCGTTTTGTTTTCACTGCTGGCTGAGGATTTTATTTAGGATTTTGAAATGTCTATATCTTGTAAATTTTTTTACATTTTTTTTTAGTTGTACTTTATTTTTAAATTTTTCTTTATTTGTCATTTTGTCAAATTTTTCTAAACTTTCTTTTAATGAGTTCTTTTTATTACTACTAAATAAAATTCCATTTCTTCCATTATCTAAAAACTCTCTTGGACCATTTGGACAATCACTAGATATTACAAATAAGTTATTCATCGCTGCCTCTACAATAACAAAGCCCATTTCTTCCCATAATGAACTTAAGACAAAAACGTCACTTTTTCTCATTATATTATATATATCGTTTCTATGGCCAAGCATAAAAATACCTTCTTCGAGTTTTTTTTCTTTAATAGTATTCTCTAATAATTTTCTATCTTCTCCGTCACCCAAAATTACAAGAACAAAATTTTTATTAGATTTATAAAAATTTTCAAATTCATTTATTAAATAAATAAAATTTTTTTGTTTTGTTAGTCTTCCACCAGATAAAATAATTTTCTTATTTGAAGCAAAATTCCACTTGGGAATTTCCTCAATTGTATTTTTTGAATGTTCTTTAAGACTAATAATAGCATCGGGCAAATAGAAAAGTTTTTTATTATTAAAAATTTTTTTTTTTTCTAATTGTGTTTTAAGCTCTATTGTTGGGCAAGTAATTGAACTTAATTTGCTAGCATTTATTTTCCAAAGAAATTTTCTTAAAATATTTAGTTTTGGATAACCTGAAATTCTTAGAATAAAACTATATTTTAAATTAAAAAAAAATAATAATGTTAATGGCAAAGATGTAATTAAATGAAGTATAATCTTATTTGGTCTATGTTTTTTTAACAAAAAAAACAGTGGTAAAAAAGATAGTAAAAATATTATTATATAAGATATTCTACTGCCTAAAAAACCTGTTTTTGGTAAAATTTTAAAATACTTAAAACTTAAATCAATTAAATTTATTGAGTTTTTTTTTAATTTTTCTTTATATTCATCCCATTCGCCACAAGCATTAATAATTGATACTTCAGAATCTTGATTAAATTTCTTTAATGAAATAGCTGAATTTAACGTTGATTTTACAGTTCCAACAGGATTTATACATGGAGACCAGTAAAATATATTTTTTTTCATTAATATATAATCCTTTACAATAAATAATAATATTAATAAGTAAATTAATTTTAGTTATTATTAACTTGAAGTATTACAAATTAAAATAAATTAATAAAATTAAAATGGAAAAATTTATCAACTTCTTAACAAAATTTAAGTCAATATCAAGGCATCACTCAAAATTGACAAATTTTATAGTGCCTGAGCTTACAAAGATTGAGGGAGCGAATATTCTTGAATTTGGAGTTAGTGAAAAATGTATGTCGACAGAACTTTTTCTAAATTATTGTAATCTTAAAGAATGTAAACTATTTTCAATAGATGTTATCGACTACTCACAAAAGTTTGAAAATAATAAGTGGAAATTTATTAAAGCCAGAGATGATAATTTTGAACATGTGAGCTCATGTATACCTAAAAATTTCGATTTAATTTTACTCGATACAGTTCACGAAGCTAAACACGTTGAAAAAATTCTATATTATTATTACAATTTTTTAAATATTAATTCATGTTTTTTTATAGATGATACAAGTTGGCTACCATATCTAAAAGATGCTGATAAAAATCGCTTTTATGCTGAAATAAATAATCTAGAAACTTTTAATAAAATATTAGAAATTTACTATGCTAATAGAGAAAATATATTATTGGAATTTACTTTTCAGGGAACCGGTATGTGCAAAATTAAAAAATTAACAAATGAAAAATTAAATTATCCAAAACAAATTAAGATAAGAAATTATACTGTTAAAAATTTAATTAGAAAATTTTTTAAAGGCTAACAATTTCTTTACTCTCCAATTTAAATCAAATTTGTTCGCATATTTATAAGCATTTCTGCGAATTTTTTCATATTTTTCAAAATTGTTCGTTACGAATTTTATAACTTTATGCCATTCTTTCTCTTCTGAGAACTTATTAACCAACAAGCAATTTTGATTATGAAACAGTACTTCTCTAAGGACCGGTATATTTGAAGAAATGATTAATTTTCCTAATTTCATATAGTCAAAAACTTTTAGAGGAGATGTGTACTTAGAGATATCTCCAACATTTCCTGAAACAGTTATTTTTGAGGTATATGGCAAAATACAAATGTCAATTTTATTAATCTCATTAGATATTTTTGAATAAGGGATATAAGGACTAAATGATATGTTTTTATTTCTAATTTTATTTTGCAATTGTCTTACATCTTTTAAAGATCCTCCAAAAATAAAATATCTATTTTTTTTATCGATTTTTGATAATTTAGTTATCATTTCAATACCTCTTGATTTAAAAATCGAACCAAAATATCCAATTTTATACGAATTTTTTCTTTTTATTTTTTTAAAAACTGTAGACAATGACGAAGCATTATGAAGTACCTCAATTTTCTTAGCTATTGTACCATAGGATATATATTTTTTTTTTAAAGATTTAGTTGTAGTTGCAATTTTAACTAAATATTTAAAATTAAGTATATTTAAGTATTTTACTAAAATTTTTACTAAACGGCCCTCAATCTCAATATCATCATGGATCTCCAATATATGTTTTTTCTTAAAAATTGATAAAAGAAATGATGTAAAAAAATTTCTAGTAATAAATAAGTCTTTATTATTATAATCAGAACTTAAAATTGCAAATATTGAATATAAATAAAAATTTATTCCGATTGGAAACTTTTTAAAAAACTTGAGACGTTTAATTTTAAACCTATTTTTTATATTATAATATTTGAAATAGTTTTTCTTAATTTCGCCAGTATGTGGGAGGATTAATTCAACATTATTTCCTATTTTAGAGATAAACTCACACAATTTAGCTATTTGAAGACTGCTAGCATTTTTTGAGGGAGCAGCTGAATTAGAAATATAACAAATTCTCATTTTATCTTGGATCTTTTAAATAATCTTTAATATTTATTCTTAAATTTATTTTTGTTTTTGGCTTTAGTATTCCTAATCTTCCTATGTTATGTATATGAAAATATCTTTTCAAAATTTTATAATAACTTCTATCTCCATAATCATCTAAGATAATTATAATTTTTTTTTTATGTATGATTTTACTAAACTTTAGTAAATTTAAACAACACGCATTTCTAAATCTTCCATCAATTAATATAAGATCTAAATTTTTTTTTGACCTAATAAAAGCATCTATTGACTTAACATAATTAATTATTTTTTTTTCCAATATAAATAGGGGATAGGAAAAATCTACTGTTGGGCCTAACGAACAATAAATAATATTTAAATTTTTATTATTATTTCTCATCTTTTTATAAAAATTATAACTTGTTTCAATTGAAATAAAATTCTTATTAAAACGACTTGCTAGAAGTGTTGAGGAGCCTGAACCATATTCAAAATAAAATTTTGATACTTTTAATTTGTTTGTAAAATAAAGGTTAGCAATTTTACTACCAAAATTTATGTTTCTTTTTAAATCAGGTTTTCTTTTAAAAAAGAAATTCAAAAAAAATTTTTTAATCCTATAAAATCTACCTGGATACATGAAATAAATAATTATATTTTTTACTTATTAAGAGCAACATATCTTTAAATTTTAAAAAATGTTTGATTTGAATTCAATAAAATACTAATAATTTACTATCATCTATGAAAAATTTTAATAGCAATTATTGAGGAGAAATTATTGCCTTTAGACATAAGAAGTATTTGCCCAGCATGTAAACAAAATAAATTTAAAACTTTATTTTCTTTGCCATTTAACTCAAAAAAAATGAGAGATTTCTTGCGGGGCTATTACAAAAATTTTTCTAAGTTAAATGAACTAGATGGGTTTGACTACAATTTATTGGAATGTAAAAATTGTAAATTTATTTTTCAGGAGCAAATTCCAGATTATAATTTGTCTAAAGAATTATATGAGAATATAATTGACAGAAATGATAGTTTAACAAAAAAAAATAATTTTGAAAAAAAATTTTATAGAAAATTATCTTATGAAGTAAATTTAATAAAAGGTATTTTTAAAAAAGAAAATCATGAGATATCTATTTTAGATTTTGGGGCTGGTTGGGGTTTCTGGTTAAATTTTTTTAAAAAAAAGAATTTTGATGTTTCTGGATATGAATTATCGGAGACTAGAGTAAATTTTATGAGAGAAAAAGGTATTAAAACCATTTCTGATTTAGATAATGTAAAAGATAAGTTTGATCTTATATATTCAGAGGAAACATTTGAGCATATTCCAAATCCTAGAGATACTTTAATTAGATTATCCTCATTACTAAAAAAAAATGGTTTTATATTGCTTAGGTTCCCCAGTAATTTTCTTTTTAAGTATAAATTAAACAAAAATTATATTCCTAAAACAGACTGTGCTCATCCGCTAGAACACATAAATTTATTGAATAAAA
This sequence comes from Pelagibacterales bacterium SAG-MED38, assembly GCA_014653585.1. The sequence continues at coordinate 25,217 of JACWEH010000001.1, forward strand.
AAAGTTTTAAGGAAATGATTAAAGAAACAAATTTAGAAATCGTTGATTTAAAATATAAGTTTAACCCATCAATTTTAAATTTTTTAAGAGATTTAAAAAATATTATTTATTTCGACTCTATTTTACTAAAAAATAAATTATTTTAATGACTAAATACTTAAATTCATTTTATTCTATTAACTAATTTAATTTCTTATAAAATAAGAAATATAATGAAAAATAAAAAAATAGTTTATATTGCTGATTTTTCTTTGCCTAATATGTCGGCATATATGCTTCATGTTTTAAAAATGTGTGATGCTTTTTCAGAAAAAAAATTAGATGTAAAATTATTTGTTCCTTATAAAAAAAAATTACCTTTTAGCTATTTTGAGAAAAATTATTTGTTAAAAAATAAATTTATTATTCAGAATTTTTTTAATCATACCATAAAGAGAAACTTATTTTATAATTTAACTTATTCTTTTAAAATTTTAAAATTTTTAACAAAAAGTAATTATAAAGAAATAATAATTTCAAGAAGTATTATACCTGCTTTAATTTTAGCTATTATGAACTTTAAAGTCATACTAGAAATTCATACTGAATTAAGAGGTTTTACAAAAATATTTTTTATGATAACAAAAAAAATAATATCAACAAAAAATTTAAAATTTATACTGATACATAAAAAATTAAATCAAAAACTATTTTTAAAAAAAAAACAATTTATAATTTTAGATGATTGTGTAGATTTAAGAGATTTTAAATTTAAAATTAATACCAAATATGAATGCGTTTACACCGGAAGTTATGTAGAAGGTAAAGGAATAAATACAATTTTAGAAATGGCTAAATTACTACCGGCTATTAAATTTAATCTCTATGGAAATATCAAAACATTAAATGATGATTTATTTATAAAAATTAAAAATATAAATAATATCATTTTAAACGATTATGTAACTTATAATAAGATTCCAAAAATTTTAAAATCAAATAAAATTCTTCTAATGCCTTATGAAAAAAAAATTGGCGTTTTAATAAAAGATTTAGATGTATCAGATTATATTTCTCCATTAAAATTATTTGATTACTTGGCATCTGGCTCAATTATTTTAGCAACAAAGAAAGAGGCTTATAGTCATGTCTTAAAAAACAATTATAATTGTTTTTTGATTAACTCTCATGATGCACTGATATGGTCAAAAAAAATTGAGGATATTTTGTCAAATAGAAAGAATGCAGAAAAAATTAAATTAAATGCTATAAATACTGCTAAAAAATATAATTGGTCAAATAGATGCCAAAAAATATTTAATTTTGCAATCAATGACTAAAAAATTTCTACAGAAAATAATTAATTTTTTTGGTTATAAAATCAGTAAATTAAATAAAAAAAAATTAAATATAGATCAAATAATTCAAAATAATCTTCCAAATAATCCAATAATTTTTGATATTGGGGCTAACAAAGGTCAATCAATAGAAAAATTTTCGAAATTAAGTATAGCTCCACAAATTCACTCTTTTGAACCATTAAGAAAAGAATATGAAATTTTAAAAAAAAAATTTAATAAAGAAAATATTTTTCTTAACAATTGTGCTGTTGGTAATTTAAATGAAAAAAGGAAATTTAATATAAGTATAAAGTCAGATTCTTCCTCTTTTTATAATATTAATAAAAATACAGATTGGATAAAAAAAAGAAGTTCTGAGCATAATGTATCTGAAAGCGAATATGCAAATAATACTGTGACCGTAGATGTTGTCACTATAGATGATTATGTCCTTAAAAATAAAATCAATAAAATTGATTTATTAAAAATAGATACAGAGTGTCACGAAGACAAAGTATTGGAGGGCGCATTAAATACAATTAAAAATATCCCAGTAAATATAGTTATGCTAGAACTTAGATTGGATAACGTATACGATAAATATTTAACATTCAGTGAAATAGAGAAATATCTTTCTCCTAAAGAATACAGGTTGGTCTCTATTAATTTGTTAAATGACAATTTGTTCAGCGGTCTAGTTTTTGCAGCTGATATAATGTATTTCAGCAAAAAAAAATTTAAAATTTAATTTTTAACTCAAAATCTTTTTAAATTTTTTTAAAGAGATATTTTTATTTTCCTTATCCTTTAATATCCAAGTAGGGAAAGTTTTTTCATAAATACTCTTATAAAAATCACATTTTTCACACACTGGGTGGAAAATATTTTTTTCTTGATTTTCAATTAATTCTTTATATTTCGAATTTTTATATGATATAATTTCAGATAATTTGCTTTCCTTTAAACTACCAATTCTAAGACTAAAATTTGCATCTCTACATGCACAGGCATTAACTAGTCCATTTGCGCCAATTACTAGTCTTGAATAAATGAGAGCACACGATCCTGTTTTTTTAATTAATTCTTTTTGAAATTTGACATTTAAATCCTCTATATCATTTTCATTGATCAAACCTCCCCAATTGTTAAAACTGTGATTTTTATCATATAAAACATTATTTAATTTTTTTATATTTTTTAAAACTTGAGATAAATCATTAAAAGAATTCTCAATGTTAAAATCTTTAGTAGTTCGATGTCCAATTTCTAGTTTAAACTTAAATTCTTTTGATTTTAAAAGATTATAAAAAAAATTTAAATTTTTGATTAGTATGTTGTAAGAATTTGAAGTCCCCTTTGAAAATTTTTTGAATGTTTCCTCGTCATGGCCATAAATGCTTATTCCTAAATGAGATAATTTTTTATATTCTAAAAGTCTATCTATTTTTTCTTTATTTGCTGGAATAAAATTAGTATAAAAATAAAATCCATCTAAATTTTTTAATTCATCTAAATAATCAAGTTTTTCAATTATTCTTTTATCCATGAATACATCTCCGGTTACAGGCGTAAGCCCAATATTTTTATATCCAAAATCTATACATTGATTAACAACGTCTTTAAAAAATTCTAAAGACATTGTGTTTAATGGCACATTAGTCAAATCTCTTTTTTCGTAAGCACAAAACCTACATTTTAAATTACAAACACTTGTATTCTCAATATTAATATTGCTTAAATAGTGAGGAATATACTGTTTATTTAAAAAATAATTTTTTTCTCTTACGAAATATTTTAATTTTTTTTTTATAAAACTAAAAATTTTTTTATATCGCATTTCTTAAATTTTATTTCTTATTTTTTTATAAATTTCGAAATCTTTTTTTGTATCAAACTCAAACCAAATAATTTTATTTATGATAACATTGATATCATAATTTTTTTGAATAAGCTTCATTAAAAAACCTGTAAAATCTAATTTTTTATTTTTTTCCAATTCATTAACTATTACTTTTTTTAATTTAATTAATTTTATCATCTTTTTTGAAAATTTTGTTATTCCAACAAATCTTCCATCTATGTTCTTTATATTCTTGGTTTTATTTCCTAAGCTTATTATTTTGTTATTCTTTATTTTTAAACTTTCGAAATCATTTTTGTAATCTGGCTTTAATTTCCACTTTTGCAACCAATCACTATCAACCAATGTTACAATATCTTTTTTTGAAATCATAATTTTTTTTAAAGCATTTATGTTATATATAATATCAGCATAAATTATAATTACATCATCACTTTTAATTTTTTTTAAAACTTCATTAAATGAATAAACCATGTTAGTTGATGAAAATTTGCTATTTTTAATATATTTAAATTTATTTGCAGTTTTTTTTTTAATTATTTTTTCAGCATATCCAGTTGCGAAAATAATATCGGTATTCTTAAAGCCACAATTTTTTAAATTTTCAATGTTTCTGCTAATAAGATTTTTTCCATTATCAAATTTATGAATACATTTAGGGTAATTAAGACCAGTTCTTGATCCTCTACCAGCACATAAAATTATAGCTTTCATTATTTTTTTAGGGCTTTATTGATGATGTGATCTAAATTTAGATAATTTTTTTCCCTCTCAGGATGCCACATAACACCATAAATATTATAATTTTTATGTTTAAACATTTCTATATTTTCGTTTGTATCATAGGCAAATATTTCAAATTGTTTTGAGATTGTTTTTTTTGTGATCCCATAATTATGGAAACTATTGACCATAAATTTTTTTTTTGAAAAAAAATTCTTTTTAAATATTAAGTTATGATTTGTACGCATATGTCCTTTTACTTTTTTTAGTTTTCCACCAAAAAAATTATTTATTACTTGCATACCTCTACAAATACCAATTACAGGAATTTTATGTTTAAGAGAAACTTTTATCAATTTATTTTCAATATTTAGTCTTATTTTTGCAGATTTGTATGACTGAGAGATGTCATTCCCACCAGGTAATATTATTAAATCAATTTTTGTCTTTAATATATTTTTTAACAAACCATTGGAATTGGGTACTAATTTAAAATTAATTTTTTTTTTTTCAAAATAATCCAGCCAATAATGATCTATAAAATCAATGTAAGTATTGAAATATTTTTTTGTATTAGCTGTAATTAATATATTCATTAAACTATATGTATAATTTTATTTTCACAATCCAGTGTTACAAATTTTGATTTAACAACTTCATCAAATTTTAATTTACCAACACCAATTGCGGCTGGTACACCTAATTCCATGCATCTAATGGACATATGTGAATTCGCACCTCCATACATTGTAATTAATCCTTTAATTTTATGAGAGAAAATAAAATCATAACCTGGATCTGCAGACTCTATGCAAACTATGCTATCTTTTAAATTTAATTTTTTATAATCTTTAACTTGTTTAATCTTAGAACTAATTTTTTTATTTGTAACAAAATTAATTACTGTTTTGTCTCTTTTGAAGTAAAATACATCTGTGGACTTGTAAATTGTATCAGGTAGTAAAACTGTTGAATTAAACCTATACTCTTTCAAATTATAGTTTATATCGTTTATTAATATTTTTTTAACGTCAGAAATTGATAAATCATAATACATTTCAATAATTTTATGTATTTTTAAATAAGATAATTTTTCAATACTTATTTTATGTCTATTACCTAATGACTCTAAAATTTCAAATATAGTGTTTATGCTTTTTGTAAAATAATATTTTGATTTTTCTCTGTATTGAATACTTTTAATTAAAAAATCAATAAACTCATTAAAATTCATGAACAAGCCTGAATTTTTAATAAATTTATTTATTTTATATTTTTGAACCTTATTAAAAAAGAATTGCTTATTTTTTTTTATAATTTTATTTAAATTTTTTTTTTTAATAAATAATTCATAACCTTCGCTATAATTTAACGAGGTAATTTCATAAGTGTTAGGTCTTAAATGCCCATGTTTTTGAATAAATTTTTTTTTATTCAACTTAAGACTATCTCTTAAAATCTCTGTCGAGACTGTATCTATATTCTCAAAAAATAATAATTTTTCTTCCTCAGATATAATATTTGTCTGAACAAATGAATTTAAAATATCTACTGCTACAAAACCTGATCTTGCTAATCCAGCAAATGCTCTCGTTCCATAATTTTTACAATCCTCGATGAGCCAATAGATTTTGTCAATGTAATACATATTCGATTTTCTAATCGCACTTATTTTCTCTTCTAAGGTAGTAACTTGTTCAATAAATTTTTTTTGACTATTTACAGTGTTTTTATTGATAAGTTTTAAAGAATTCTCTAATGATTTAATCTCATCTTTTTTAAACCCATAATTTAAAAGTCTTTTGAGTTTTTTTGAAACATTATTCGTGTAGCATGTAAATACTATATCAAACTCAATTTTATCATGGGAGGTCTTATTTTTTTTAAACATTTTTAAATAAAAATTGACTAGCTTTTCGGCAAGTTTAGTATTTATATTTTTTGGTATCCATGAATTAAAATCAACTCTTAAATCTATGAATGGAGTTCCAAGAAAAGTTGTCATTAAGCGATTGGATTTTAAATTTCTATAACCAAGTTCGTCTCTATTTTCAGCCCAAACTGAATTTGTTATAAGTTCTTGATATAATGATAATGCAAGCGGTTTTGGTTTTATTCCTATAATTTCTGCTGGGTTCCAATCTGGCATAACTCCATAGTAACTTGTTGATCCTAACAAATTATGATGTCTTAATTGTAATTTTTCAATTTTTCTTTTTAATTTAAATAACGCTTTATCATAATATTTATTTTCAAATAAAGATTTTTTGATATTAAGTCTTCTTACTTGTAATAGATAAAGTTTATAATTTTTATCAAATAAAAACTCGATATCCATTTCTTGGTTTGGAAATTTGACTTTTAATTCATTAATTAAATTATTGATTTTTTTAACAATTTTATTTTCTATTTTTATAAAATTTTGTAGATAAAATATGGTTTTTGTATTTTGTTTTCCTGAAGTTACAACATCAGAAGAATTACCCTCATAAAAATTTATGCATATATATGGAGAACCTGTATTTAAATCTCTAGTTGTTACTACACCTGATAATTTTATACTATGAATGTACTCTTGAACAATAACCTGATTTTTATTTGATTTAAAATTTTTATAAGATGTAATTACTTTCTTTATTGATTTATCTATATCAAATTTATTTTTACTTACATTGGATATGCTTAAAAATTTTCCTGCCAAAGAACTTTGTGAACTATCTTCTCCAAAACATGATGACCTAATGATAAGCTTATTTCCATATAATTTTTTTTTTATTAAATTAAAGATTTTGTCCTGATTGTATTTATATGAATAAAAAGTTATAAACCTTGGTATTGATGCTGAGGCCAATTTTAAGGCTCTTAGGGTGTCTGCTTTAGATTTAAATTTCATTTAATTTTTTTTTTAACTTTTTTGATAATTTCCTTAACAAATTCATCTACTGAATTGTCATAATTATTATGAAAAATAAAATCATTTTTATATGGTTTTGGAAATGAAATATCTTTTCCAACCACATTTTTTTTTAATTTATAAACCTCATTTAAACTTCTTAATTTCAAATTATCTGGGTCAGATTTTAAATATATTTGAATATAATCATCAAAGATTTTTCTATTTTTTTTTTGATGTTCGTTAAACAAGGATATGGTTGCACATATAACAGTATTTCCTTTATCTTCTAAATATTTACATAATTTTTGAATAAACATTTGATTTTTTTTTCTATCTTTTAAAGTATATCCTAAATATGGAGTGAAATGTTTTCTCACTTCATCCCCATCAACTATAACAGAATTTTTGATTTTCTTTTGTAATTTTGATGCTATGAAAGATTTTCCAGCACCAGATTTACCTGTAATTAAAATAACCATAAAAATAAATATATATTTTTAATATTATATGGATTGTTTATATTTAATTTCTAACATAATAAATTAAATTATTTTATAAAAATGAAAACTATAATCGTATTAGGCACTGGATATAGTGGCTCAAGTGCAATAAATGATTATTTGGTATCGAGAAGCGACTTTCAAGATTTATTCAAAGGAGGAGAATTTAGATTAGTTAACGACCCTGGAGGTATAGATGAATTATATAACTCATTTTATAAAAATTACAGTTTAAATTGCGCATCAAATGCATTAAAAAATTTTAAGAAATTAATAAAAAATTCTTATTACTCTAATTACAATAAAAAGTTCCCTATTTATAAAAATGATATTTTTTCTTTAACTAAACAATTTATAAAAAACATAACTTATATTTCATACAACGGAGCTCCCAAATTCTATTTAGATAATATGTCATTACTAGATAAAATAATTCTATTTTATAAAAGAAAAATTTTAAGAAAAACTTCGGGAGAATTAGATTTACTCGATATGATTTTACCTTGCAGTGAAAAAGATTTTTTAAATTTTACAGAAAATTTTTTAAATAAGATAATTCGTTCCCAATTATTATTTGATGAAAATAAAAATATTGTAATTGAACAAGGTGGAAATTTTCTAAATCCAATTTCTTCAACAAAATATTTTGGTAAAAATATTAAAATCATTATAGTATTTAGAGATCCAAAAGCTATCTTTTGGAGTATTAAGCGACGCAAATCTTTAAACTATCCAAGTTATGACATTGAAATATTTGTTGAGTGGTATAAAAAAATGAGAGAAATGTATAAAGCTTGTAATTCTGAAAATATAATAAAGATAAAATTTGAGCATTTTTTTGAAAATTTTGAGTCCGAAAGAAAAAAACTTGTAGGTCAATTAGATATTGATAATTCAATTGATTCAAAATTTAATATAGAGCACACGTTAAATAATCTTTATAAATATAAAGATAACCTGACGAAAAATGAAATTGATTACATAAATTCAAATTTAAAAGATTTTATTTAATAATTATGAAATCAAAAAAAAGAATAATAATCACGGGAACTTCTGGATTTATTGGATTTCATGTTACTAAACAATTACTTAGTGAAAAATATAATTTAATAGGAATAGATAATCATAATAATTATTATAATCCAAAGTTGAAACGTAAAAGACTTAGTGAGCTTAAAAAATTTAAAAATTTTAAATTTCATAAAATTAATATAGCTAATAAAAAAAAATTATTTAATTTATTTAAATTATACAAACCTTACTTTGTTATAAATTTAGCAGCACAGGCAGGAGTAAGATATTCTTTCTTAAACCCACAAAAATATATAGATTCAAATATAACCGGTTTTACTAATATTTTAGAGGCTATGAAACAATATAATTCTAATAAACTTATATATGCCTCATCTAGTTCAGTTTATGGTGATTGTAAAAAATTTCCTTTTAAAGAGAATTATGATTTAAATCCTTTGAATTTTTATGGTCAAACAAAGTTATTTAATGAAAAAATTACTAAAATTTATAAGAAACACTATAAAATTGACTCTGTTGGCTTGAGACTTTTTACAGTTTATGGCCCATATGGTAGACCTGATATGTTTATTCCAAAAATAATTGATAAGATTAAGCATGGTAAGAGTATTGAGCTTTTCAATAACGGAAATCATTATAGAGATTTTACTTATGTAAAAGATGTTGCTAAAATTATAAGTTTATTAATCAAAAAATTTGAAAAACCTAATAAACTAAATGTATACAATATTTGTTGTGGTGAAAATATCAGTATTAAAAAAGTTATTAAAATCATTGAAAACTTAACTAATCGGAATATTAAAATAATTAATAAAAGATTTCAAAGAGGTGATATGAAAAAAACTCACGGGGCAAATAAAAATTTGAGAAAAATAATTAAAACTTATAAATTCACAAATTTTTTACATGGAATAAAAAAAACTCTTAAAACAGATTACTTTTAATTAATTTATATTATGTGTGGTATTTTATTGATCGTTTCAAAGAAAAAGTTACATAAGGATAATTGTTTAAAAGCTGAAAGTTTTATTAAATCTAGAGGACCTGATTTTCTTAATAACTCATTTTTTCTAAAAGATAAAATTTTTTTAAGCAACTCTATTTTGTCAATAACTGGTCAAAAAAAAAATAAGGATAAATTAATAAAATCTAAAAATGGCGAATATATTTTAAGTTTTAACGGGGAAATTTATAATTGGAAAGATTTATTAAAGAAATATCAATTGGTTGAGTGCAAAAACGATTCTGAATTATTAGTTAATATGTTTGAAAGTCTAAATCCATCAAAAATTTCTAAAAGCATAAATGGAATGTTCGCTTATTGTGTTTATGATAAGTCAAAAAATACAATCCATTTCGCTTCAGATCCCCAAGGAGAAAAAAAGTTATTTATATATAAGAGTAAATCCTTAATCATAATCTCCTCAACTATCAATAGCATCTTAAGCTATATCAAAAAAGATATTTTAGATACGGAACTAATTAAAAATTATTTTTATTCAAGACATATGATTTATTATGAGAATACAATTTTTAAAAATATCAAAGTAGTTGATCCAGGATTTAATTATAATTTTGATATCAAAAAGTTTGCAATAAAGAAAAATAGGTTTGATAATCCTCTTAACTGGATAAGTGAAAAAAAATATTTAAAAAATAAAAAAAAAAAATTTACACATATATATTTTAATATTTTATCAACCTTACAAAAACAGATTAAATTAATGATACCAAAAACAAGATTTGCTTGTGTTTTGAGCGGCGGTATTGATAGCTCAGTTCAGACTGCTCTCATTTCTAAAATTAAAAAACCTAATTCCATTGGAGGATTGGTACACAAAAACAAAGATAAAGTAGCAGATACTATTAATAAATTTAATAAATTTTTGCCCAAAAATATTACAAAAATAAAAGTTGATAAAAATAATTATCTTTTAAATTTTCTAAAATCTTTCAAAGTTTTTGCCTCTCCTTTTCTAACTCATAGTTTTGTTGGAAGTTATCAAATATCAAAATATTTTAAGTTAAAAAGAAATAAAGTTTTTTTTGTTGCTGACGGAGTTGATGAACTATTAGGTGGTTACGAGTTATATAGAAAAATCAAATGGAAATCAGGTCAAAATTGCTCTCCATACACTAATTTAAATATCAATTGCAAATTAAAAAGAAAAATTGATAGATTTTGGTCGTCGGCATTTAAAAGATATTATAAATTTTTAAATAAAAAAGATGCCAGTATTGAAGCATCATTATTTACAGATTATTTTATACAGTCTGTTTATGTAGCGAATATAGGAACAGACATTATGTGTTCAAATAATGGTATTGAGCCAAGAAATGTTTTTATCCAGAAAGATGTTATAAAAGAATTTTTAAATTTACCCTTAAAATACAAGATTAATTTTAGAGTAAATAAAAAAAAACTTTTGTTAAAATACATTTTAAAAAAAATATTTATAAATTATTATTCTGAAAAGTTAGTAAGTCCAAAAAAACAGGGGTTTTCTGGTTTTCCTAATAATTCTAAATCAATTTTAAAAGATAAAGAATTTTCTCATTTAAAAAGAATAATTGATATTAAAAAATATAGTAAAAATTACAAGAACGAATGGAAATTTTTAAATTTAGAATTTTTTTTATCAACATATAAAAAAAATATCCTAAATTTTTTCTAAATAATAAATACCAAAAAAATTCTCTTTAAACTTATATTTTTTTTTCTTAAATAAAACTTTCTGTATTATATTTAGTCTTTCATTCAAATAATCTAAATTAAATTTTTGTCTTTTTAATTTTTGATTACTATTTCGGGCTTGATCAAATGAACCTAGGAATGAATGATATCTAGCTTTTAGAATTAAAAAAATCCTAAAAATAAAATTTGAATATTTATTTACATAATTTTTATAATTTATATCTACATTTTGTAGATAATTTAATATTGTATCCGATCCGTCTTTATCATTGAAGTTTTCTAAATGATAAAGTATTCCTTTAAGTGACTTTGGCTTAATTTTGAAGTTCATATATTTTTTGTTTTTAATAATATTTGATAAATCAAATTTCTTTCTAAGATTTATAGACATCAATTTGGATAATTTAAATTCAGTCTTAACATCTTTATAAGGAATATAATTTATACTTGGTGTTCCTAATAGTTGAGCCTCAATAGCTGTAGTGCAATTACATGAAATTAACAATTTTGAAGCTTTGATCCAATTATGAATGTTCACATCTTCTGTAATTATTTTAAAATTATTTAATTTTTTTTCTAAATTTTTATAATAAATCAATCCTTCACCAGGATGAGGTTTAATAACAAAAAGTTCATTTGGAAATTTTTTTGATAAATATTTATACATTTTGTCATATAATAAAAAATTATTCTTTTGATATTCAAAATTTCTAGCAAATTCATTCAATTCGTATTTAAAGTTTTTTCCTTTGGAAAAATTATTATTTTTATGTTCTTTCATAATTGAAGAGTTAAACTTTAATTTGTCGAATTCAAAAAACTTATTATCAGATCCATTATATTTTAAAAATTGAGTCGCAATTAATATGAAATTTTTTTTATATAAAGTTTTCGGTTTATAAAAAAATATTTTGTTATAACTTTTTTTTAAGATATCTATTCTAGGACTTCCCGTTGAAATTATTTTTTTAACATCCAAATTGTTTCTTTTCAAAAATTTAGAATAAATTTTTTTACTATTTAAGCCCCATGTAAAAAGATATTCTAGTTTTCTAAAAACCATCGTCGAAAATCTTAATCTTCCAATTAAATGTTCTTCAAAACTTATTTGGGCACCCTCTTCATCCATGCCCACTAATTTATGGCCATTACTCTTTACGTTTTTTAAGATTGGATTGTATCTTGGCCCAAAACTCTTTAGAAAAATTATGCCACTTTTTAAATATTTAAGAACACTAAACAGTCTAGATTTTTTTGTAATTGCTACATCAAAATTTTTTTCTTTTGCTTTTAGAGCTAATAAAATTTTTGAATCAAGCTCTCTTCTTGCTATTTCAATAACTATATAAATTATTTTTTTCAATATTCTTTAATTGGTTTAATTAATTTATTTTTTCAAGTAGATAAGAATCTTTATTTATTTTTTTTATTTTAATATCAAAATGAACCTTGTCAATTTTTTGTAATTTTAAAAACTGCTCTTCAAGATCGCTCGTTTTAATTTTTTGAAATTTGCTTTTTTTATACTCTTTATTAAACAACCAATCTTTATTTATTAAAGATGCAGACTTTAACAAAAATGGATATTTTGTAATAAATGATTTTATATTACTATAAAATTGGCCTCGATAATTATTATTTTCTAAATTAATTTTTCCTGATTTTAAATCGACCATTTTTAATCTTTTTATTAATTCTTTAAAGAAAAAATTTTTATTATTATTATATATAAAATCTTTTGTTGAATTTTTTTTCATATTATATTTTATTTTTTTAACTAAAAGTTGTTTGACACGAGAAAAATTTTTTAGTTTAACACTCATTCCTATTTTTTTATAAACAAGGTTTGAATTTTTATATGTATTTTCTAAAAATATAATTTTTTTTTTCAACAATGCTGCTTCAAATACTGTAGAACATCCTGAATGCAAAAAATATTTACATGCGTAAATAAACGGAGTTATAGCACCTCCTTGAATAATAAAAATATTTTTATAATTGCTATCTGAAAATCTTTTTTTAACCTTAGTAATATCTTGTCTTGGATGTGGTCTAAATACAAATCTTATTTTTGGATTTTCTTTTGAAATTTTTTTTGTAAATTTCACCAACCTATCATAAAAAATTTCCTCATGGTTAAAGTAATGATGTAAATCCTTTAAAATCCTATTTTTTAGTTTGTTTTCAACACTGTTTGAAATCCATTTTATATAATCATATTTATCAATATATCCATCAACTGCTGCAAAACTAGATGCAATTAAAAAAAATCTTCCATATTTTGTATTCAATTTAATTTTTTTCTCTTCGAAAATTTTTTTATATTTGTTGCTGCATAAATCATATTTTGGGTGACCAGACAAAATTAATTTTTTTTTACTTATTCTTTTTTTCATTAAATCATAATCATTTTTACCCCAACAATAATAATCTGTTAATTTTTTCATTATTTTACTGTTAGTTCTTGAAATAAAATCTGTTTTGTAATTAAAATTAATTAATGGTCCTTCTTCATCTAAAATTGATAATCTATTATGTTGTTGTTTTTTTTTTAGTTGAAATGGTTTGATGGTTCCACCTTTTGAAATTAGATAAACTCCTTCATTATTTTTATAAAAGTTATAAATTTCTGATTTTTGTCCTAAAACTACTCTATAATTTGTATTTTTTAAAACTTGATATGCAGAAAATAATTTATTTAGATACTCTCTAGCGCTAATTTCTATTGGAAAAGCAACAATCATGAATCTTTTCTTGTGAGGTCTAATACATTGTCAGAAAATTTAATAGTTTGTTCTCTGTGAGTAATTATGATTATTAATTTGTCATTTTTTATTTTTTGGAGAGTTGTCATTAATTTTTTTTCTGTGCTTAAATCAAGAGAGCTGGTAAATTCATCTAATATTAGTATATCAGGATTATTAAACAGGGCTCTAGCCAAACCAATTCTCTGGATTTGGCCTCCAGATATTTTTGATGCTTTTTCACCAATGATATGATCAAATTTATCAGGTAAGGATTGAATAAAATCATAAATTTCTGAAATTTTTGCTGACTTTTCAAGTTTATCATCAATAAATTTGTCACTTTTTTCCATGAAAGAAATATTGTTTTTAATTGTATCGTCAAATAAAAAAACATCCTGAGGCACATATCCAACGTTTAAACTCTCATAAATCTTACCATTAAAATTTTTGTTATTAATGAGTATTTCACCTTTTGTAAGTTCTATGAGGCCTAATAAAAGGTTCAGTAAAGTTGTTTTTCCTGAACCGCTAGCTCCTATAATTGTGTTAATCTTGCCTTTTTTAAAGTTAAAATTAACATTATCTAATACTTGGGCTTGTGAATTAGGATAATTGTAAGTTAGATTTTTTACCTCTATATCAATAATATTCTTTTGATCATTATTTTCTTTTTCTTTTTGGATTTCATTTTGATAAACTAGATCATCAACTATCTCATCTTTAATTAAGTTTACGGAATTTTCTAAAAAATTTATTGTATAGATTATATTATAGATTTTTAACAAGGATGGCATAATTCTTACTAAACAAATAAAAAAAATTCCTAATTTTGAGAAAATTTCATCTTGTGCATATCCCTCTGATGAAAAATAATAAATAACCAGAAATATAAAAAAAATCGTAAATGTTTCTACCCAGGGTTTAGAAGAGCTTTTAACAATTCCATGTATAATCGCATTTCTAATGTATTTTTGATATGTTAAATCGAAATACTCAACTGTTTTTTTGATCTTTCTAAATATTTTTATTTCTTTTACAGAGCTTAAGCTTTGAATTATATTTAAAATTAAATTCCCCCCTAATTTTAATCTTTCATCAGCCCATTTTTTATTTTTTTTATAAAAAGCAAAATATATAATCCCTATTGATGTTCCAAAAAATAATATTGAAAAAAGAACTAAATATGGATCATAAAATATTAATGTTAAAGCGATACCAGCAATTATAAATGTTTCAGTCAACAAATCAGCAGTTTGCAACATTAATTTTCTTACCCAACCAACCTCAGTATAAATATTTCTAAATTTATAAGCAGAATTGTCTTTTTGAACGGAAAGAAGATCTGAAATTAAAATTTTTTTTAATAAGCTTATTGATAAATTTTTTTGAAATTCCATTGAGTATTTAAGCTGAAAAAATCTAAAAATAACTAAAAGTATATTCTTAAATAAAAAGATAATTAGTGTATAAAATAAAATTTCAAATAATTCTAAATTTTTCAAGTAAATCTCAAAATTATTTAAAATTTGATTACTGAAAATTACTGTTTCATCATTAAGTAATTTAATTAAAATACCAATTAAAAATGCTGTTGAGAAAAACTCTAAAAAGAAAACTACAAAAGCTATTATAAAAAAATAATAAAATACTCTAATATCTTTTTTATTTGAGATTTTAAATAAGTTGTAAATTTTAGGTAAAATCATTTATATTTTTTTTGAATATTAAATATATAAGTAATTTCAATAATTAATTATTATACTTTTTTTCAGAAGATTTTTAGTGGCTTAAACTATTAATTCAAGAGTGATTAAACCTTTTTTTATAGAAATTTACCAAAAGTTGGAGTGTTTCATTCAATTTAGTAGGCTTAGATAGCTTTAATAATGGATTGTTTTTATAAGTGAATAGATCTGTATACTTCAAATATTTATCATCTTTAGGAACACAAACGTAAGTTATTATTACATAATCCCTTTTATAATTTTTCTCAGGCATACTAGCTCTATGAAAACAATTGGTTGGATCAAATATAAGTCCATCACCAAGTTTACCAACATTTTTAAAAATAAATTCGTCGTCTTTATCAAGATATTTTTTTCTATCTACAAAATTAATTTTTTTTAAGAACTTTTTTGTATTATTTTTTGCGACTATCCTCATTGGACCGTTTTTTTCATATGTATCTTGTAAATTTAAAAATAACTTAAAATGTGTAAATAAATAACCATCGTTATGGAAATTATCGTTAAATAATTCTTCATCAAGATTTTTCTTCTCATAATAAACATTTCTTCTAATACAAACATACGCAGGTAAAATTTCAGAATTAAAATATTCTTTAAAAAAGGAAATATATTTTCTATTTAATTTATCTAATATAGAGTCTACTGATTGTCTTACATTATCATTTATTTCAAAATAATATGGTGGCTTATTTGATAACTCTTTCTCACCGTTGGTATTCTTGTTATCGCCATAATTATTTTGAATTATTAATTTTTTTTTTAAATCTTCTATATCTAAACTAATATCAGGATTTATTCTAACAAAACCATTTTTATCAAAATCATTAACAAATTGAGATATATTTTTTTTTTGTAAAATTAAGATTGAATATAATTTATCGAAAAGTATGTACTTTAATGGCTTTCTTCTACCAAATAATTTTAATGAAATTTTTTTTTTTAAATTACTAATCATTGTAATAAATAATCATATATTAAATAAATTTTAATTAAATAGCTTTTTTGAAGTAAATAAATATATAATATTTATTATATGATTTTAAAAATTGCAAATAGGTTTGTAACTGATTTATATAAAATAGAATTTATAAGAACATTTTTAGGTTTATTCCGTTTTTTTGTACTTTATGTCATTCTCAGAAAGGGCAAAAGATTTAAAAACTCCACAGAAAATTTGGAAGACCATATAAAAATTTCTAGAAATAATAAAATTTTCAGTGTTGATGGTCATAATCTTCATTATGCTGAAAATCTTTTCAATCTAAAAAAAACCTATAATCATTTTACGGGAAGCAAAACCAAAACTATTGCTTCACCCTTAAATTCTATAGATTTTCTCAACTTTAAAACTTCTAAAGTTTTGTCTGTTGGTCCTCGTAATGAAGGTGAGCTTTATTATTTAAGAAGTCTTGGTTTTAATTGGTCAAATATTTTTGCAATTGATCTTATATCTTACTCGTCTAGAATAACACTTGGAGACATACATGAAACCAATTATGAAAGTAATTATTTTGACGTTATTACTTGTGGATGGGTAATACCCTATAGCAATAATTATAAAAAAATTCTTGATGAAATTTATAGAATCTCTGCAAATAAATGTATCATTTCAATAGGCTATACTTATACTCCAAAAAAAATAGACAAGGTAAGAATTTATAAAAGTGAAGAGCATAAATTAAATTCTAATAATCAAATAATTGATTACTATGGGAACAAAATAAAAACAATCTACTTCAATTTTGATGCATATACTGATGATAAACAAACAGAGCGTCATTCAATACTTGTTTTTAGAATAAAGAAATAATTAAAAATAAATTTGAAACTTATATAAAATTTATTAAATAGAGTTTAAAATTAGATTTAACATATTAATATAATTTGCTTTTAAAAATATATGAAACAATGCAATAAATGTTTACTACCCGAAACTCATGAAACAATTGAATTTAATAAAGAGGGTACATGCAATATCTGCAATCAACATTCTATAAAAAACGAAAACATAGATTGGAATCAAAAAAAAAAAGATCTTAATGATTTAATTCTAGAGCATAAAAATAAATATGACTATGATTGTATAGTACCTTTCAGCGGAGGAAAGGATAGTACATACACACTGTATTATCTTATTAAAGAATATAAATTAAATCCTTTAGTTGTTAGATTTGATCACGGGTTTATGAGACCAAACTTGGAAAATAATATTAAGAAATTATCAAGAAAGTTAGGTTTTGATATGATCTCTTTCACACCAAATTGGAAGATAGTACAAAAATTAATGTTGAGAAGCTTTTTAGATAAAGGAGATTTTTGTTGGCATTGTCATACTGGTATATTTTCTTACCCTATGTGGATTGCAATAGAAAAAAAAATACCACTCATATTTTGGGGAGAAAAGTCATCTGAATACACAAGTTATTTTGAATATGAAGATGAAGAGCAAGTAGATGAAAAAAGATTTGATAGATATATTAATTTAGGAATTACATCAGAGGATATGTATTTTAGACTGGAAGAGGAATTTGATTTAAAAAGATTAAAACCTTACACATATCCACCTAAAGAAAAATTAGCAGAAATTAAAGCTAAATCTGTATGTTTGGGAAGTTACATACAATGGGATGTTAAAAAACAAGCAAAAATTATTATTGATGAACTTGACTGGAAAGGTGATGAAGTGGAGAATGTACCACCAGAATATAACTATGAAAAAATTGAATGTTATATGCAGGGTGTGAGGGATTATATTAAATACCTTAAAAGAGGATACTCACGACCCTCTCATCTTGTTTCTTTGGATTTAAGAAATAATAGAATAACTAAAAATAAAGCAAAAGAGTTAGTGGATTTATACGAAGGAAAAAAACCTAAGAGTCTAGATCTTTTTTTAAAATTTGTTGGTTTAACAGAACAAGAATTTTATGAGATTATAAAAACTCATATAATTTCTCCAAATAAAATCAATATAAAAAAAGGTAATGCGAAATTAACTAAAGATTTTGAATTTTGGAGTCAAGATGGTGAAGCAAATAGGGATGAATCAAAATCAATTTATAAAAAGTGGAATGACAAATTTAAAGATTTTGATTTCTAATGCTTAAAAAAAGAATTATTCCAAAACTATTATTGAAAAACTCAAAAAAAAACATTCCTTGCCTAGTTAATTCACTTCAATTTAAAAAATATCAAATAGTCGGACACCCTATATCTCAAGCTAAAATATTTGAGGCACAACATGCAGATCAATTAATCCTATTAAATATAGATTCCCTTAAATTAGATTCAAATAATTCTATTGTGAATTTACTGAAAGATTTTTCTTTAAATATTTTTATGCCTTTAGTATTTGGGGGTGGTGTTAAAGACAATGCATCAATAGAATTAGTGCTTAAAAATGGTGCAGATAAAGTATCTTTAAATTCAGAGGCTATAAAAAATAAGAAAATTATTTCTGAGTCCTCAAAATCTTTTGGGAAACAGTGCATAGTTATATCTATAGATTATAAAAATAATGGGACATTTAATGAGGTTTTTTCAGATGGCGGAACTAATGCAACAGGGTTAAATTTGATTGATTGGGTAAAGGAAGTAGAGGATTTAGGTGCTGGTGAAATTTTAATATCTGATATAGATCGTGATGGAACTGGAAAAGGATTAAATATTGAAGTATCAAAAAACATATCAGATTCTGTGGATATACCAGTAATTACGTCAGGTGGTTGTGGTTTGGCTAAGCATTTTGTTGAATGTTTTGCTAAAACTGATGTCCAAGGAATAGCTGCTGGAAATTATTTTTCTTTAAGAGATCAAAGTATTTATCAAACTAGATCACAACTTATAAATCATAAAATACCATTAAGAAAAATATGAGTGAAAACCAAGAAATTTTAATTATTGATATTGGACTAGGAAATTTAAATTCTTTATCTAAATGCATTGAGGCATTGGGTTTCAAATTTAAGATTATTAATAAACCACATACTGAAAAAAATTTTGAAAAAATAATTTTTCCAGGTGTTGGGTCCTATTCTCAAGCTATGAAAATTATAAAAAATAATGATTGGGATATTTTTCTAAAAAAAAATTTAATTGAAAAAAAAAATTATTTTCTTGGAATTTGTATTGGTATGCAAATATTATCTGAAAATGGATTCGAAAATGAAATCTCTGATGGTTTAAAAATTATTAATGGATCTGTAAAACATTTAACCCAACTAAATTGCTCCAATAAAATTCCACATACTGGTTGGAATGATATTTCAGTAATAGATAATAATATATTATTTAGTGGTATCAAAAATAATTCAGATTTTTATTTTGATCACTCCTATAGTTTTCATGTATCAAATGCAAAAAATATTTCATCATTGTGTAATTATGATGTGGAATTTGTTTCTTCAATAAATTCAAAAAACATATTTGGCACCCAATTTCATCCGGAAAAAAGTGCAGATAACGGTAAAAAAGTTTTGTCTAATTTTTTAAAATTATAGATAATTTTCTTTAATTAAATTATTTTTCAAAATTCTCATCAACTTCTGGTTGTCTTTGTTATAATATTTTTTAATTTTGATAATTTCTTGGTCGTTTAAGACTATTGGGTCAAAAAAATTAAAAATATCAATAATCAAATTAGCAACATATATATATATTTTTCTTTTTAAATTTGCCGGAAAGGGCAACACAAAGGTTTTAAATATTATTGAATTATTAAGTTTTTTTATCACATATTTATTTATTCTAAGATACTCATTATTTTTTCTTCTGGTAACATTTTCCGGGTTTGCATTTGAAACTTTACTTATTTTGTGATCCCCTAATTTTAAAAACGAACACAGCTCTTTAAAAAAATATTTTTGATTTTCTCTAAGATCTTCTATTAAAAAAATTTTAATATTATTTTTTCCAAACAATTTTACAAGGCAATTATATAACTTATAATATTTTAATCTTTCAAAACATATTTTCACTTTTTGATTTACATTTCTTTTATTTAGATTAATTTGATTTTTATAATCTTTAAATTTTTTCAAAGGAATTTGAGCATAAAGCTTTGGGGCATTAGCAAAATGTGTTGGTATCATCTCGACTTGGCTCCTAATCGTAACAAAAATTTTAATATTTATTTTAGCTTGTTGAAAAAAATATTTTAATCTTTGAAAGATTTTTTCTTGCTTAATATAAAGATTTAATTGAGTAAAACCCTCATAACTTATAAAATTAACCTTATTATTACTTAATTTTAGATTTTTAAAAACTTTAATTATATTTTTTTTACCATTTAAATTTATTTTTTTTGAGTGCATGATTTTGTTAAAAGATAAAAGTAATTCTGGTTTAATATCTAAAATGCTATATTCTTTTCCAAAATTTTTAATCTTAGGATGGTTACTAAAAAATTTTCTTGATAAAAATTTGGTACCTGTTTTAGGATACCCTATATGAATATAAATAATTTTGTTGAAATTAGTAGTCATTTAAAAAATTTTTCTTGCTTATATATTAAATATGACTAGTTATACAAACAAAAATGAAAGTCTCAATAATTGTTACCAACTATAATTATGGAAAATTTATTTCACGATGTTTAAGAAGTTGTATATCTCAAAATTTCGAAAAAAAAGATTACGAGATAATAGTAGTTGATGATAATTCAACTGATGAAAGTTTAAGAGTTCTTGATTCTTTTAAAAAAAATATTCAAATTTTATCGAATAAGAAAAATATAGGTGTCGCTGCTTCTGCAAATAAAGCAATTAAAATTTCTAAAGGTGAATACTTTATAAGAGTAGACTCTGACGATTATATTTCATCTTATACACTAAATTTTCTTTATAGTTTAACTGAGTTTTATCCTAACAAATTTGGAATAGCCAGTGATTATGCGTTATTTAAAGATGAAGACAGACAGATTATGGAAAAAAAAAGTAAAGAATTTCCTATTGCATGTGGAATTTTATATAACAAAAAAAAATTTTTAAAATATGGAATGTATAATAAAAACTTCAAACATAGAGAAGAGGAGGAGTTAAGGATAAGGTTAGATAAAAAATATGACATTTATCATTTAAATGTTCCTTTATATCGTTATAGAATGCATTCATCAAATAAAACTAAAAGTGACAATTACTTAGTTAAATTTAAAAAAAAAATTGAGAATTTAAGATCTGAATCCTTAAAGAAAAAAATTTTCAAATCAAAACTATTAAATAATGTGGTAGCAATCATGCCTGCAAGGGGAGGTTCTAAAAGGTTTAAAAATAAAAACATATTTAATGTTCAAGGTCTTCCAATGTTTGTATGGGCATTAAATGAAGCTAAAAAATCAAAATTAATAAATGATATATATGTAACAAGCGAAAATAAAAAAATTTTAAAATTAGCTAAGTCTTATGGTTCTAAAACTATTCTAAGACCTAAAGAATTATCTCAAGATAATATTTTTAAAATTGACGCAATCAGACATGCGGTAAAAGTTATTGAAAAAAAATATAACAAAAAAGTTTCATTAGTCTTAAGTATTCAGGCTAATTCTCCCGAAATAAAAAAGTCAATTATAGAAAATGCGATATTTAAAATTATAGATCAAAATCTTCAAGAAGTAATTAGTGTAAATAGTGATACTAATTGTAATGGGGCTCTAAGAGTAATGAGAAGAAACGCATTATTTCAAAAAAGTTTAAGTACAAATCATGGTTTTATTAGAACAAATTTAACTGATATACATTATAAAAAAGACTTAAAAAAAATATCAAATTTATGGAATTAAATAAAAAACAGAGAAAAATTAAAATCATATCTGAAATACATCCTCAACACTTAGGCTCAGTAGACGAGTCAAAAAGGATGATTTTACAGAGCAAAATTGGTGGTGCAGATTATGTAAAGGTACAATTATATAATTCGAAAAAATTATTTAATAATTTGGATAGACTTTATTTGCAGCTAAATAGAGATGAATTTTTAGAATTAGCAAATTATTCAAAACTAATTGGCATTAAATTATTTGCTTCTATTTTTGATGAAGAAAAAATAAAATGGTGTGAAGAAGCTAATATAAATCACTATAAAATCGCTAGCAGAACAGTAGAAGACATAAAATTGTGTGAGAAAATAATTGAGACTGGAAAAGAGGTAATTATTTCTCTAGGCATGTATGATTATGAAAATAAAAATATACCATTTCAAGGAAGTAACATTAAATATTTATATTGCGTATCAAAATACCCTGCAAACTTAACAGATATTAAAATGCCAGATTTTCAAAATCATAGTTTTTTTTGTGGGTATAGTGATCACACTATTGGAATTTCCTCATGTATATTTGCAGCAAGTAGAGGGGCTGAATATATAGAAAAACATTTTAGTAATAACAAATCAATTGGAGTTGATACTCAAATGGCACATGTTTGCTCAATGAATTTAAATGATCTAACTTCACTAAGAGAAATTATTGATAGTATAACTTTATTAAAATCCTAAAATAATTTGATGTCAATTTGTTTAATTTGTAAAGGAAATCAACAAGAATTAATATGGAACTCTAAAATTAGGAATGGTTCCAAAACATTTACAAAAAAAAATGAAAAAATTTATCAATGTAATAATTGTGAACTGATTTTTTTAAAAAATAAGCGTAGATTACTCGAAAATTCTTCTATCACTCGTAACAAATATAATAAAAATAATTCAATAAAAGAATTTAAAAAATTTCACACCCCTAGAGAAATAAAAAAATTAGAATTCATTAAAAAATATATTAATTTTAAAAACAAAGAAATTCTTGAGTCTAATTGTGGCTCAGGAGTTATTTTAGATAAATTATTTGAAAGTGCTAAAAAAACTTATGGCTTAGATAACAAATTTTATAAAGAATATTTTGACACTAAAGAACATACATTTTACAGCCATATCGACTCCATTATTAAAAATAAGAAAAAATTTGATATAATATTAAGTCTCTCTGAGATTGAGCATAAGTACAATCCAATTATATTTCTAAATAAAATTAAAAAATTAATGAAAAAAAATTCAAAATTAGTTTTAAGAATACCTAACTATAATAATATTTATTATTATTTACTAAATAAAAAATTTTTAAAATATGATTTTAGAACATCACATAACTTTTATTTTTCTGAAAAAAATTTAGATATACTGTTCAAAAAATTAAAATTTAAAATTTTAGTAAAAAAAGGGTTTAATGAATACTCGTTAAATCATTTATTTACATTTATTAAAAAAGGTAGAAGAGTTAAATCTCATGAAGTTAAAAATGTTTATAGCAATAAAAAAACTAGTGAAGTAATAAAGAATATAGAGGATACGATGTCATCTACAAGTTTAATTTATATTTTAAAAATTTAAAAAATATTTATTAAATTATCCTTTAAATCATTTAGTTTTTTCTTCTTAAATATATTTAAATTTTTTTTTGCAGTTATTATGTGTTTTGGCTTAAAGTCTTTTTTTAAATAGTTTTTTGTTTTTGATGTTTTTTTAATTCCTTTAGCATAAAAATTTTTTTTTAATAATAAAAATATCTTTGGAGGTATTAATGATGAAAATTTTTTTACAGCCCTACAAGATATTTTATTAATTGTGTCTACTCTTCGAGGCCTTACTGAAGTTTGGAAATAAATTTCTCCTGAATCTATTTTATCCTCTAGTTTATGAAGTGTTAATCCGATTTTATTAGACTCCATTTTTACATGTGGCCAAAAATTAGTATTTGTGCCTTTATATTCAGGTAAAATTCCACCATGAATATTAAAACAACGAATTCTTTTTTTAATTTTATTTATTTTTTTTGTGTCAATTTTTTGACATCCATATGAAAAGATTAAATTTGGATTATAAAGATTTATCAGCTTTATAATTTTTTCATTAAATTCATAGTTACTAATATTGTTTCTATATACTTTGCTTATTTTGTTAATATTAAATTTTTCAAAGTTTTTAATGTTTTTAAAGTATTTTTTTTGTTGCAGACTAAAATCTTTTACATGTTTTTTATAAATAGTGCTTTTTCTTAATAATTGTTTGTGGTTTATGTTTAAATCCCTTATTTCAATTAACCACTTAAAATTTTTAAAATATCTTGTAAATTTTTTTACTAGATATACGTGTCTCAAGTCACTCCCCGTTATGAAAAGAGTTTTCATTTTTTTATAGTAATAATTTTTTTTTTCTCAAGAATATCTATTGCTTCTATTACATTTTTTAAGGAAAGTTTTTTTTGAATTATTAAGTCTATTAACTCATTTTGATTTTCACCACATGACAAAATATGTATAATTGTCTTAGTCAAATTATTTGTATTTTTATTTTTATATAAATCATATTTATGTAAAAAAACTTCACCAAACTTATTTTTTCTTTTAATTTTTCCATTTAATCTGTCAAAAAATTTCAAAAAATATTCAAGCTCGTCAACAGTTTTCTTAATATTTTCAATTTTTAAAAAATTCTTATTATCTAAAGATGTGTGATACTCCTTATAATTTCTATAAATCGTTTTTGCAGCTTGACCAACAGGTAGGTTAAATCCTGGCGAACAATATTGTCTTTCATCCGATCCTACTATAGGATCATAGTTTCTTGATTTAATAATTTTTTTTTGACTGAATAAATCTATAAATTTATTTAAATCTGCTAATTCATTTTTTGGTTTTTTAATACTTATTTTTTTATTTGGACCTCCCAAACAAGTTAGAACAAGTCCAGCAACTAATTTTTTTTTAATATTTTTTTTATATTTATATAGATAACTCAAGCTCCCAATAGTTTCAGGGTTAATAACAAATCTATAATTATACTTTCTTTCATTCCAATTTTGGATTCTTTGATATAAACCCAGCAAAATTAGAGGGCCGCTCAACTCATTATTTGCCATAGATGGATGGCATAAATAAGAAGAAATTAAAAAATCTTTATTTGATTTACCTTTTAAGATTTTTTCTCCTATCACTAAATCTCCCTTTTTAAATTTAGAATCAATAATTACTCTATAAAATCCTTTTTTAAGTTTCTTTTTTTCATTATAAGAGATATTAAAACCTACTTTTTTCTTATAGTATGAAAATGTGTAAGGTATAGCGTCTGGAAGAGCTTTATTAGAATTGAGTATTTTTTTTAGCTCAAATAAACTTAATTTTTTATTAATTTTATCAGAATAATTTAGAACAAATAAATTATTCTTTTTAAAATCACATATCTTTTTATTATCAGGAGTTAATATATAGGCTTCGTTAATTTTCCATTCATGAGGTATTGTCCAATCAAATATTTTTTTACCCGATCTAAACTTAATTAATTTTAAATTAATATACTTATTTAGAATTAATAAAGATTTTCTATATCCTTCGCCCATAATGGATCGATTAATTGGAAATAATTTATCGAATAAATTTGAATAAAATTGTTTATCAAAATTTTTATTATTCATAAATTTTTTACGCATAAATTACGTTATTAAATTTTTTATTTAACCTATGTCGTGTATCAATTATGATCTTTGAATATTTTAGTATATTCTCATAATCAAATTTGTCATGGTCTGTTACTAAAATACATGCATCAAATTTTGTTAAATTTTTTTTAGATAAAGTAATGGATTTCATTGTTTCAAAGTTATAATTTCTTAATTTTGGTATTTTTGGAATAAAAGGATCGCTATAGCTTACTTTAACTTTCCTTTTTTTTAATATATCTATTATTTTTAAACCTGGTGACTCTCTCGTATCATTAATATTTTTTTTATATGCAATACCAAGAACTAATATTTTTATAGTCTTACTTTTTCTTTTGATTTCTCTCAAATTTTTAAACATCACGCTCACAACCCATTTAGGAATTGAATTATTCACTTTTCCTGACAAGTTTATAAATTCAGTTTTTAAGTCAAATTGTTTAGCTTTCCAGGTTAAATAAAATGGATCAATCGGTATACAATGTCCTCCCAAACCAGGTCCTGGATAAAAAGCTTTAAAACCAAATGGTTTTGTTTTTGCTCCTTTGATTATTTCATCAATATCCAAATTCATCTTGTAGCAAATTTGCTTCATTTCATTTACAAATCCAATGTTTATAGATCTATAGATATTTTCATAAAGTTTTGTCATTTCTGCTAATTCAATAGTATCCATCTTTATTGTTTTGTTAAAAATAGTTGAGTAGTAAAAATCAACCACTTTTAGGCAATTATTTGAAAAACCACTGATTAATTTTGGAATTTTGTTGCTCTCTACAAAGGATTGGCTTGGATCATTTCTCTCTGGTGAATAACCTAAATAAAAATTTTCCCCAATAGAAAATTTTTTATTTAGATAATTTGAGAAAATCTCTTTTGTTGTTCCTGGATACGAGGTTGATTCAAGACATAATAATTGATTTTTTTTTAAATACCTTTTGATATCGTTAAATGTATTTTTAATATAGCTTAAATCAGGTTTATAGTTTTTTAATGGAGTAGGAAGACATAAAAAAATTGCATCAACTTCACTAATCTTTGAAAAATCGCTTGTAGGTATTAATCTTTTGTTTTCTATATTTTTTTTAATATCTTTCGAATTAATATTTGAAAGATATTTTTTTTTTTGTTTTAAACTGTTAAGCTTATTGATATCTTTATCGAAAGCGAATACCTTTATCTTTTTATTACAGAATTGTAGTGCTCTGGGTAACCCAACATATCCCAAGCCTATTACTCCAACTACAATATCTTTAGTATTTATTTTCATTAAACCTGCTAATTTTTTTTTTTGATTTTGAACATAAAAAATATAACTCTGGAGATTTATATTTTTTACCTATTTTATCAGTTAAATTAATTGTATAAATTTTTTCTTTATTTAAATAATCTAAAAATTGTTTATTAAATGAAAATAAATGTTGCTTATTAATTTTTTTGTCTGAGTGACTATACACTAGAACATAATCACTAATTGATAATGACAAATCTAAAACTTTTTTTGGCTCAAAAGTATGGTCTAAACTGTGAAAAATTCCAATCAAGTCAAATTTTTTTTTCATTTTATTTATATCATTTATATTTATAAAATTTAAATCGAATAGCTCAGAAGCTAAAGTTTTACTATTTACAGACTTATAATTGTCATTCTCTCCCCATGACATAAATGAATTATCGGTAAGCAAGAATTTTTTTATTAATTTTTTTTTTCTGTTTTTATCTTTAAATATTTTTATAGATTTTAAAAACTTTACTGATTTTAAAAAAAAACTTTTTCTTTTTGATGGACTAAAGCCAGCTAATTGTCTTGATTTTAAGTAATTAAGAGCATTTACAAAAAAAAATTTTTTTTTTTTGAAGTTTTGTTGATTTTCGTTCTCAAAAAAATTTATTAAAAAACCCATAAATACACTATTAAATTCGGCGTATTTTTTAATTTTAATTTTTTTAATTAAAATTTTAAACAAATCACCATGATCCGGCATTACACCTTTGTTAAAATAATTAATTATATTGGACCAAGACCTATGATGTTGACCATAAATATTTGAATATATTTTTTTTGTTGTGCTTCTATCAAACCATGGATTATTTTGATATAAATTACATACATTGCATCTATATGTTTTGATTTTTTCTAAATCTTTTTTGTTTAGATTTAAATCTTGAGAAATATATTTGACATAAAAATTATAATTATATTTTTGATTTGCACAAATCTTTAAACTTTTTGATTTACAAAATACACACTTGTTATACCTAATAAGCATTTTATTTATATAAAGTTAATTTATTATATTTCTTTTACAAAAATAAATTACAAAAAAAATATTTTGATTTGTTATGTAATTTTAGTAATTTGAGTTTACTTTTAGATTATAATTTATACAAGTAAAGAGTAAATCTGTAATTATGAAATTTAACTCAGATCATATTGTAATATTTGGAGGATCAATTCTAGCTTTGGAATTATTAAAGTATTTAAAAAAAATAAAATTTAAATATCATTTCTTTACAAATAAAAGAATGCTTAGTGATGTAATTTATGACAATAAAACTTTAAGAGAACATTTAGAAATTAATAAAATAAAATTTTTTTCTACAGAAAACATTAATACAAATAAATCAATTTATAAAATAATTACTCCCAAGTCTCTAGGTGTTAGTCTTGGTCTTCCTTGGATTGTTAAAAAAAAACTAATAAATGAATTTAATGAAAAACTTTTAGATATCATGCCTATACCAATGCCAAGATATAGAGGGGGAGCTCACTATACATGGATGATTCTAAATAAGAATTTCAAAGGTGGTTGTTTTATTCAAAATATAAATACAAAAACTATTCAAGGCTATCGTGATACAGGTAATTATTACTTAAAATATGAATATCAGTTTCCTAGAAGTCTTAAAATACCCGAGGAATTTTATAAATATGCTTGCAAAAAAGAAATGAGTTTTTTAATGAAATTTATAAAAAATATTAAACAAAACAAAAATTTTACGCTAAAAAAATTTGATGAGTCTAAATCAATTTTTTTTCCAAGATTACTCTCTAAACTCAACGGGTTTATTGATTGGAATTTTGATGCTGGTGAAATTACAAATTTTATCAATGCTTTTAGCGACCCATACCCAGGTGCTATATCTTTTTATAAAGGAAGAAAAATATATTTAAAAAATGCTAAGTTAGTTGAGAAAAATAATTTTCACCCCTACACATCAGGTCTCATTTTAAACAATTATAAAAAAAAATTGTTTATTTCTGCTAAAAAAGGAATAATTCGAGCTGATTTTGCTTGTAAAGATCCAGATATTCAAGTCGGCGAAAGGTTATTTACATCACAATCAAACATAATTAAAAGTAAAATACATTTTAAATTCTAAAAGATGAATTTTGGTAAAATCAAAACTATTATTTTTATTGGTGGTGGATATCAGTTGTATATGGCTACCAAATTAGCAAATCAAAAAAAAATAAATACAATTTCAATTATCTCAAAAAGACATTCAAACGAAATGATAAAAGATAATATAAAATTAAAAGATGCACTTAAAAAATATGGACAAGTTTTTTTATTTGATAAATTGGACAAAAACAAAATCAAAAAAATAATTGGTAAAAATCCAGAATTTTTAGTATTTTCGATTAGTTCTCCATGGATTTTTGACGACGATATAATTAAGAATATTTTCAATTATAAAATTATTAATTCACATGGAACAAGATTGCCTATTGATAGAGGAGGTGGAGGATTTAGCTGGAGAATACTAAACCAAGATAAATTTGGTATTTGTTTAATTCATTTGATTTCAAGTTCTAAAATTGATGCTGGAGAAATCATTTTTTTTAAAGAATTTATTTTTCCTCATTCATTAAAGAAACCACAAGATTATTTCAAATTCCAAGATAAAATAGAAGAGAAATTTATAGACTCATTTTTAATAAAAATTTCTAAACAAGAAAAATTTAATACAATTTCCCAACCTGAGTATTTATCAGTTTACCTTCCAAGATTGCACACTGATACAAATGGTTGGATTGATTGGTCATACAATAACACAGATTTATTTAATTTTATATGCGCTTTTGACGACCCTTATAATGGTGCATCAACATTTATAAATGATAAAAGAGTTAGAATAAAATCAGTAACATGGACCAGATCTACTTTTAATTTTCATCCATATCAATATGGAATTATATACAAAAAAACAAAAGACTGGATTGTTGTTGCTATCAACTCAGGAAGTATAATTATTGAAGAAGTTTTAAACGACAAACAAGAAAATATACTATCAAAATTAAAAGTTGGCGATAGATTTACTACTCCAATTGAAAAACTAGAGAGTTCTAAAATTCGAAAATATTTTACACCAAACGGACTAAAATAATTTAATATCTAGTAATCAAGCCTTTTTTTTCCCATTTTTGGCAATAAAGAAAAACTTCTTGGAATGGCAGTTTATAGTATTTAGCAATTTCTTCTATGGACATATTGTTCTCTAAAAAAGATGGCAGATTATTCATTAATAAATTCCAGTTTTTATTTTTACTTTCATATTTTTTTTTATCCAAACCTGGGGCTTCAGCATTTTTGTATAAATTAAATTTCGAACTAGATAATGCAATTACACCTTTATAATTATTTTTAAACCTTGTTTTATTCTCAAATTCATTGATAATTTTATTCAAAATAGAGTAACTTTTTAAAAGTGTTTTTTCTGAAAGATTTTTAGGTGTGTCTAAGTCTGTATGATATTCTTTAAATGGTACACGTGTTAAAGTAATACTACTTATATCATATCCTGGAGAGTCAAAAACTATCTCATCATTACCATATACCGTTCTAAAGTTTCCAGTTAAAAATTTTTCTTTTGAATTTTTTAATTGTCTTAATGCAATATTATCTATTTCGCTATACTTCTTGACTGAATGTTGAAGTTTAATAATATTTTTATTACCTAATGATTTAAGTAAAATTGCGTATTTTAAATTTTGTAATTTTTTTTTATTTAGATTTTTTAACCAAAAAATAGGCCCGTATAATTCAGGTGCAATAAGTAATGTGTAGGTAAATTTTCTTTTCTTAATTTTTTTTAATTGATCAAATAATTTTATTCCTAAAGCACAGCCAGAAATATCATCATTTGCTTGAAAAGGGTGACAATTGTGAGCATTTATTATTATTGTCTCTTTGTTTTTACCATTAAGGGTATATTCAAGTACCTTCATTTTAGATTTTTTTACTTTAGTTTCAATTTCCACATTATATTTATTTTTTTTAATTTTTCTAAACTCGTTATGGTTCATAGAAAAACCCCACTTATCTTTGGGCCTATACAATCCTGTCCAATCATAAGGAGTGGCATTTTTAATTTTTGAAACATTAATCCTCATTTTTAGCTCTTCAGAGTTGACTTTTCCTTTAAAACTTTTGGACATGATTGAAACTCCAAATCTTTTATTTTTTGCATCAAAAATTATTTTTTTTCCATCTTTAATTAGACCCTTTTTAAGCTTCCATGATTTTGGTATTTTCCAACCATTATGAGTTAAACCAGTTTTATAACTGTAAACCTTAAAAGGTAATAACTTCTTAAACTCCTTAACAGCTTTAATGCTATCATCGCTGACTATAGAGTAATCAAACGGAAATAACTTTTTAATTATGTTTATTATTTTCAATTAATTTAGCCTCTTAAATGTTGTTCTGGCTAACTTACTATCAAAATATCTAAAAATATCATCTTTTTTGTTTTCACATTTTGAAATTATAGAAAAAATTTTTTCTAAGTTTTGAAAGTAACCTTTTAAATTTTTTTTTGAATGAGAAATACAGACATAAATTGTGTCATTTGCTAAAATATTTATTTTTAACATTTCTTGTGTTATAAAAGACTTATATATTAAATGATTATTTTTAAAATTAAATGAAGGTAATGAAGACAAACCTTTAATAGTAATATCTAAATTAAATTTTTTTGCCAAATATGACCATTTAAATTTAATATATTTTCCCAAACTTGATATATATTCCCAGCTTTTATTTTTAGACATTAATTCTAAAGTTTTCAATGCTGCAGCATAACCTGAAGCTTCTGACCAAAAAGTGCTACTTATAAAGGTGTCGTTAGATTTGTTCATTATTTCTTTTTTTCCAAGAACAGCATTTATAGCATAGCCATTTCCAAGAGCTTTACCAAGAATTAAAATATCAGGATCAACTTTATATTTTAAATGTACACCTCCAAGATTTTCTCTAAATCCAGAGGTACATTCATCAAATATTAATATTAATTTTTTTTTATCAGCTAACTCCCTGATTTTTTTTAAAAATTCTTTTTTAGGTTTAAAATTTCTTGTTACTTCCATTTTTATAATTCCTATTTGATTATTATTATCAATTAATTGTTTTAAGGATCTAAAATTATTATATTCAAAAGTGTATACACTGTCTTTCAAGCCCTTATAAACGCCAGAAATTTCTAATCCAGGTAACAAGTGTGAATTGAGGTTTTTTGAATTACTTAAATTTGATGCTAAGTACCAGTCGTGCCACCCATGATATCCACAAATTGCAATTTTTTGTTTATTTGTATTTGCTCTAGCCAATCTGACAGCAACTGCATTTGCCTCTCCACCTGATCTAGTAAATTTAACTTTACTTGACCAGGGATGCAACTTTACTAATTTTTTTGCTAATTTTACTTCTTCTATAGAATTAAGTGTAGACATGTTACCCTCTGAAATTCTTTTTTTTACAGCTTTATCGACTCTAGAATTTGCGTAACCTAGAATATTAGTACCAACACCCATATTAGATAAATCTTGATATTTTTTTCCATCAATTGCTTTGATATAACAACCTTTTGCCTCTAAAAAATAAGCAGGCCACCTTTCGTCCAAATAAATATCGGGTCTTTTAGAAAATAAAGAATTACCACCCATGATATAATCATTTGCCTCTCTCCATTTTAGGATTGGAAGATTTTTTTTATTATCTGTCTGGTATTTTTTAATTTTTTCATCATTTATTTCAAATAATTTTTTTTTATTTTTATAAAAACTGATTATGTCTTCTAAATGAAGACTCTTTTTTTTATTATGATTTTTAATTATCTGATTTATTAAAACTAAATCAGATTTATAGTCTAAAGTAACTCTAAGTTTAGAATAATCTTTTTTATAATAATAATTATTTTTTTTAAATATAGGTGTTCTTTTAATATATGAAGTTACATGCTCTTTATCTGAGTCTAAAATAACACTTGCGTAAGCTTTTTTTAAAGTCTTAAATTTGAAAAACTCAAGATCTAAACCATCTGGAAAAGTCCTGTTAATTGTATTGGAGTAATAATCAAAATTTCCATTAATGAAATTTTTAGACATTTTGTTAATAAGCTTAAAGTCAAGTAAGGGACAATCAGAAGTGATTCTCAAAATATTTTCAACTTTGAATTTTTTAGCACATTCATAGTATCTTTTTAAAACATTTTTTTCTGATCCTCTAAAAACTTTTATACCTTTTGAGATTAAAAAATTGTTTAGATAATCATTAATTTTATTTGATGGTATTGCAACTATAATATCATCAATAGTTTTTGCTTTTTTTAAATTTTTTAACAAATAAAGAATTGCTTCTAACTTTCCAATTTTTCCCAAAATTTTTTTTGGAAATCTTGAAGATGTAAGCCGTGCCTGTACTATTGCTTTTATTTTGTGTTCCATAAATAGGGATTTATTAAAAAATTTTTTTTCTTTATAAAAAATGGTTTTAAATTTTTAGTTTTTAAAGGAATATTTTCAACTATCTCTTTTAATTCATTTTCATCATTAAAACCAATAATAAGTTTATCAAATCTTTGGTTATTTAAAACTGATAATGCTATAGAGATTTTTGTAGTGTTCATTTTATTAGACAACTTTTCAATTTTTTTAAAATAAATTAAATAATCATTAAGTTTTTTTGGTATATTATTTAATTTTTCTAATATTAATCCTTGTAAGAAAATTGATCTTATTTCAAGTGATATATTATTATCTTTTAAAATCTCTACATTTTTATTCTGAAATATTCTTCTATCAAATATGTTTGCTGGTGCCTGTAAAACATCTATTGATTTTAAATCAATTATTCTATTTAAAATTTTTGGGTCATATATTGATATGCCAATATTTTTAATTAGTTTGATCTTTTTCAGATATTTTAGAAATTTCATTATATCTTCAGCCTTTTTTTCATTTTTATTAATAGAATTAAAATCATGAATAAATAAAGTATTAATCTTTTTTATTTTAAGCCTTTTTAGACTTTTCTTAAGATGTTTTTCAATCCAATAAACAGGATTTTCATTTGATGGTATTTTTGAGAACTTTGTTGAAATTTTCCAATTTTTAACACCTACAATTCCAAGTTTTTCCTCAGCCCTTCCATAATTAAAAGCAGTATCTATATTTTGAATACCTATAGATCTTGCGTAAGTAAGAATTTTTCTAATCTTAGTAAAACTTAATGCTTTTTTATTTCTTTCTCCATAATTCATACCAAATTGAGCAGTGCCTATTGAAATTTTTTTGATTAGATTCACAAATCTTCTAATATTTTATTAATACATTTAATAACTTTTAACTGATCTATTTTTTTAATTCCGTAATATAGAGGCAAGCTAAATGAAGTTTTTGCATGTTCTTCTGCGATTGGATAATCTCCCTTTTTAAAACCCATCTTTTTATATAATGGATGGAGATGAACTGGTAGATAATGCAAATTTGTATAAATTCCTGTTGTTATAAATTTTTTATAAATTTTTTGATAATTATTTTTTATTTTTTTTTTATCAAAACTAATTGAAAATAAGTGAAAACTACTTTTGTTGTTTTTTTTTATCAAAGGAAGTTTTAGTCCTGTTTTTTTTAATTTATCAAAATAAAATTTGGCTGCATTGTTTCTGTAATTATTAAAGGTATTAAGTTTTTTTAATTGACTTATTCCCAGGGCAGCTTGTAATTCATTTAACCTATAATTAAATCCTAGGGATCTTTGCTCATAATACCAGAAGCCCTTCTTTTTGGATTTTTTTTCTCTATAAATACCATGATCTCTTAACTGCTTTAATTTGATGTAATAATCAAAATTATTAGTTGTAATCACACCCCCTTCTGCAGTTGTGATTGGTTTCACTGGATGAAAACTGAAAACAGTTAGATCGGACCACTTACAACTTCCAACTTTTTCACCAAATCTTTTTGCGCCTAAAGAATGAGAAGCATCTTCGATTATTCTAAATTTATATTTTTTTGAAAGATCGTATATTGCCTCTTGATCTGTTGGTTGACCACCAAAATGAACAGGAATAACAACTTTTGGAAGTTTATGTTTCTTTGTTTTTTTTAACTTATTCTCAAATTCTTCAATAGATATGTTTTTAGTTAATGGATCTATATCCACAAAATCTACTAATGCACCACAGTGAATACCACAAGTAGCCGAAGCTACAAAAGTATTTGGAACTGTCCAGAAAATTTCATTTTTTTTTAGTTGCAAAGCCATACAAGATAAGTGTAGAGCTGATGAAGCACTAGAAACCGCTACAGCATATTTAGAATTTACAAATTTTGATATTTTATTTTCAAACTCTATGATTTTTTTTCCTTTCGTTAAAATTTTTGATTTTAAAACTTTAACAACTGCGCTTATATCTTCCTCATTAACAAATTGTTTACTGTATGAAAGCATTAATTTTGAATATTTTGAATAAGTTTTTTTAATTCGCTGGTGGTAAGATATTTTTTATTTTTATCACTTGAATAAGAAAATCTTTTTGCAATTTTTTTTCCTCCATTTTTTTTTATATAATCACTTATTTTATAATCTCGAAAGCTCGGTAAAATAATAAAGTAATTTTTATACTCAATAGTATTGGCACTTTCAGTAAAAGAAATCATTTCCTCATGAATTTTTTCACCTGGTCTTATTCCTATAAAATTAAGCTTAGCATTGGGCGCAATAGTTTTAGCCACATCAATCAGTCTATAACTTTTTAATTTAGGAACAAAAATTTCTCCACCTGAAGCTTTTCTTAAAGATAACAAAACTAGATCAATCGCCTCATCCAGTGAAATGTTAAATCTTGTCATATTCTTATCAGTCAAATTTATTGTTCTTTGATTTTTCTTACTTAATAATATTGGTATGATTGAACCTCTGCTTGCCATTACATTTCCATACCTCACCACAGCTGAAGTAATTTTGGTTTTACCTTTAATGTATTCTGTACTAACTGATATTTTATCAGCCAACAATTTACTCGCCCCATAAAGATTAACAGGAGAACTTGCTTTATCTGTAGATAATGAAATCAGTTTTGCTACATTATTTTCAATGCAGGATTCAATTACATTTTGTGTGCCAATTACATTGGTTTTAATTGTTTCAAATGGATTGTACTCACTTGAGGGAACGTGCTTTAGAGCAGCAGCGTGTATGACTATATCAACATCTCTCAAAGCCATATCTAATCTTTGCCTGTCTCTTATATCGCCTATAAAAAATCTTAGTTTATTATAATAATTAGTATTTTTATATTGATTTGACATTTCAAATTGCTTTAGTTCATCCCTAGAAAATATTATTAATTTTTTTATGTCCTTAAATTTTTTTAATAATGTTAGGGTAAACTTTCTGCCAAATGAGCCTGTTCCACCAGTAATTAAAATTGTTTTATTTTTATACATTTATTTTAACTTTCTAAGCAATTTAGAAATTTTTTTGTCATCATAATTAATTTTTTTCATAATTTTAGAGGCGCTGACTGGATCTAATTTAAATGCTAACCTTAAAATATCCATCCAATTTACATTATTTTTTGATCTTATTTTCTGTATCTGGTCAATAATCTTTAAATAATTTTTATTTTTCATTAATTTATAAATTTATTTTAGTTCTATTTTATTTGTAATATAAAGTATTATATACGACAAATTATGAACATTTCAAAAAAAAAGATTTTGGTATTAGTGGCACATTCGGATGACGAAAGCTTTGGATGTGGTGGATTTATCAAAAAAATGTCGAGAAAAAATTTAATCGGAGTTGTTTCATTCACCAACGGAATATCATCAAGAGATAAATCTAAAAAAGAACAGATACAAAAAAGAAAATCCTACAGTGTATTAGCAGCAAAAATATTAGGATTTAAGTGGATTAAGCAATTCGATTACCCGGATAACCAAATGGATGGTGTAAAGCTGTTAAATATTGTAAAAGATATAGAAAAAATAAAAGATTCATTTAAACCTCATATTGTAATAACTCACAATTTTTCTGATCTAAACATTGATCACAGAATAATAGCTGAAGCTTCACTAACTGCATTTAGACCAGAACCAAACCAAAAATTAGAAATGTTACTGACTTTTGAAGTTCCTTCGTCAACTGATTTTAGGTCTATTAGAAACAGCAGACTTTTTGTCCCTAATTTTTTTGTAAATATTACTTCAAATTTAAAAGATAAAATCAAGGCTATTAAAGCTTACAAGGGCGAATTTAAAAAAAAACCTCACTCAAGATCTATTGATGGAATAAAAAACTTATCAAAAATTAGAGGAAATCAATGTGGTTTAAAAAATGCTGAAGCTTTTGAAATTATTAGATTTATAAATAAAACCTAACTTAAAAAACTTGCTTATAAAAAATTCTTTCACCTATTTTGTAGTTTTTTTTTGCTTTTTTTTTAAGCAATTTATAATAATAAATTGGATCTAGACTAAATCCAGGTCTAATTACACTTACGTTATTTTCAGAAAATTTCTCACCTTTTTTGATTTTGCTAGTTACGTATATAGACCTTTTAAATATATTATTAACTTTTTCACTTTTGTTTCTAAAAAAGTAATTTTTTCCTCTTAATTTCCAAGCAGTGTCAATATCGTCTCTAAATTTTTTTATCTCTTTTCCTTTTAAAGAAAATTTAATATCAAAACTTTTCTTTTGATTATCTAGAGCAATATGTTTTTCTACGTAATCAGCCCCTGCTAATACTGCGGCTGAAGCTACTCTATTATCTATAGAATGATCGGAAAAACCAACTTTGCAATTATATCTTTTTTTTATAATTTCTATATTTTTAAAATTAAAATCCTCAATATTTGAAGGATAGTTGCTAACGCAGTATAAAATTATGATCTGCTTACATCCATTTTTTTTTGCAAAATTTACTGCTAAATCAATATTTTTAAGATGAGCCATACCAGTCGAAATTATCATAGGTTTTTTGGTTTGAGCTATTTTCTTAATTAGCGGAAAATGATTTATTTCAAATGAAGCAATTTTGTATATAGGACAAGATAACTTTTCAAGTAAATCGACAGCTTTTTCATCAAATGGAGTACTAAAACATTTAATTTTTTTTTTCTTGGTATATTCAAATAGATCCTTCTGCCAACTAAAAGGGGTTTTTGCTTTATCATACAAATCCCATAATTTTTTTCCTTTCCATAAACCTTTTTGTATTAAGAAATCTTTTCTATCAGTTTTAATGGTTAAAGAGGAAGCTGAGTAAGTTTGTAATTTAATAAAATCAACTCCATATTTCTTTGCAACATCAATAATTTTTTTTGCATTTAAAATTTTCCCATTATGGTTACATGATACCTCTCCTATTAAAAGGGGTTTTTTTTTTGGTAAAAGCAACTTATTCATTTTTAAATATTTTTAATATATATTTTTTATTTTTATAATAAAAAAAAGCAGGCCATTCATTATTATTAGCTATTCTCAATTTGTTAAACTGGCTGACTATACTTTTGTTTATATTTAATTCCGAGTCTTTTGGAGTTCTTTTTTTATAATAAGTTGATTTTCCTTTCTGTTTTAAAGAATTAATATTAGGGTAATTTTTTAAAAATTTTTCGATCATTTCGAATGTTTTTTCTGACTGCAAATATCGTATTTCATCATACAGCTCAAATCCCGATAATTTTAATTTGCTTCTCATAAGGATAGGTCCTGAATCGATTTCATTATTTATATTAATCATTGAAAATACAATATTTTTTTTTTTCTCAAGGATCTGCCATTGCAACGGAGCAAACCCTTTGCCTTGAGGAAGACTACTTTCATGAATTACTAAATTAAATTTTTCGATATTAATTTTAGTCAAAGGAATTTTTTTCGTAAAATTTAATATAAATAAAATATCAAACTTTTTTAAATTATTTACGTCCCAAAGTATTTTTACATGCTTAAATTTTTTGTAATAATATTTTTTAAAATGTCTATAAATATTTCGATTATTTTTATCAAATAGAAATCCAATTTTTAAAATTTTTT
Organism: Pelagibacterales bacterium SAG-MED38; assembly: GCA_014653585.1. The sequence goes on from JACWEH010000001.1 coordinate 64,546, forward strand.
TATTTAATTTTTTTAAACTCATTAATTGATTTTATAAACTATTTAATGTAAGCACAAATAACATGTCAAAATTTCAAAAAAAAGCAGAAAACGAATTACTGTTAAAAAAAAGATTAAAATTAAACAAAAATACTCAAAAAAAGGATTTTCAGTTATTTTTATTTAAAAAATTAAATCTTGATACTGATAAGGTCATAATGGACTTGGGTTGCGGCCATGGACAAACCTCATTGTCGATTCTAAAAACAAAAAATTACTTAAAGCTATATTCCATAGATATTAATCGTAAATTTATAAATAATCTCAAATTTTTAAAAAAAAAATATAAAAATTTCTATCCAATTAAAAAAAATATGGATCTAATTAAATTTGAAAATAAAAAATTTCATTTAATAATAATGTCTTATTGTTTTTATTATTCAAAAAATTATAAAAAATTACTATTAAAATTAATTAAGTTGTTAAAAGAAGATGGCAAAATTATTATTGCCAACCCTTATAAACCGCATTTTATGGTAAATTTTATAAGTAGGATCCATTCTATTAATAAAACAGTTTTTAAAAGTCTAGAGGTTTCGGACTATATTTATAAATTTTGCAAAAATCAGAAATCAGTTAGCGTAAAAAAATTTGTATTTAAAAATGAAACTACGTTAAATAAAAAAAATATTCTTTCATCGTACACAAATTCGACAATGTTTAACAAAAACAAATTAGAGTTAGTTAAGCAAAGAATCAAAAAATTAAAAAATAATAAGTTTAGATTCTTTAAAAGTACCTGTTTGATTGAAATTAATAAAAATTAAAAAATTTTTTTCAGTGCATAAATCAAGCCAATTGAGCTATTAGTACTGGTCAGCTTCACGCATTACTGCGCTTTCACACCCAGCCTATCAACGTGGTGGTCTACCACGGCTCTATGGGAAGAACTAGTTTTGAGGTGAGTTTCCCGCTTAGATGCTTTCAGCAGTTATCTCGTCCATACTTAGCTACCCGGCACTGCAGCTGGCGCTACAACCGGTCCACCAGTGGTATGTTCAACCCGGTCCTCTCGTACTAGGGTCAACTCCTCTCAATTCTTCTACACGCATAGCAGATAGGGACCGAACTGTCTCACGACGTTCTGAACCCAGCTCACGTACCACTTTAATTGGCGAACAGCCAAACCCTTGGGACCTGCTCCAGCCCCAGGATGTGATGAGCCGACATCGAGGTGCCAAACACTGCCGTCGATATGAGCTCTTGGGCAGTATCAGCCTGTTATCCCCGGCGTACCTTTTATCCGTTGAGCGATGGCCCTTCCACTCAGAACCACCGGATCACTATGACCGACTTTCGTCTCTGCTCGACTTGTCAGTCTCACAGTCAGGCAGGCTTATGCCATTGCACTCTACGAACGATTTCTGACCGTTCTGAGCCTACCTTCGCACGCCTCCGTTACTATTTGGGAGGCGACCGCCCCAGTCAAACTACCCACCATACAATGTCTTGATGCCGGATAACGGCTATCAGTTAGATATCAAGAAAAACAAAAGAGGTATTTCACTGGTGACTCCACAAAAGCTGACGCCTTTGTTTCAATGTCTCCCTCCTATGCTAAATATGTTTTTCCTAACACCAATGTAAAGTTGCAGTAAAGGTGCACGGGGTCTTTCCGTCTAACTACGCGAACTCCGCATCTTCACGGAGAATTCAATTTCACTGAGTTGATGTTGGAGACAGCGGAGAAATCGTTACGCCATTCATGCAGGTCGGAACTTACCCGACAAGGAATTTCGCTACCTTAGGACCGTTATAGTTACGGCCGCCGTTTACTGGGGCTTCAGAAATGAGCTTGCACCCATCGCATTAACCTTCCAGCACCGGGCAGGCGTCAGACCCTATACATCCACTTACGTGTTAGCAGAGCCCTGTGTTTTTGATAAACAGTCGCTTCTCCCTGGCTTGTGCCACCTTTATTTAGTTGCCTAAAAAAAGGTCTTCCTTATTCCGAAGTTACGGAAGCATTTTGCCGAGTTCCTTCAACATCATTCTCTCAAGCGCCTAAATATACTCTATTAATCCACCTGTGTCGGTTTAGGGTACGGTCTTATGATGGAGCTATTTCTTGGAACCTTTTCGCGGCAAATTCAATCCATTAAGAATTCACAACTTACAAGATTCGTCACTTCCATCTGGTTAAGGAATATTAACCTTATTTCCATCGACTACGGCTTTCGCCCTCGCCTTAGGTGCCGACTAACTCTGCGCGGATTAACCTTGCGCAGAAACCCTTGGATTTTCGGCGAAGAAGTTTTTCACTTCTTTTATCGTTACTTATGTCAGCATTCGCACTTCTGATACCTCCAGGATCCTTCACAGGTATCCCTTCACAGGCTTACAGAACGTTCCGCTACCAGTTATAATTTTCGAAAAAATTATAAATCCACAGATTCGGTATATGATTTTAGCCCCGTTACATCTTCGGCGCAGAAACTCTATTAGACCGGTGAGCTGTTACGCTATCTTTAAAGGATGGCTGCTTCTAAGCCAACCTCCCGGCTGTTAAGGAATTTCCACATCCTTTCACACTTAATCATAATTTTGGGACCTTATCTGGTGGTCTGGGCTCTTTCCCTCTCGACCATGGACCTTAGCACCCACAGTCTGTCTGCTGAAGAACAATGTTTAGCATTCGGAGTTTTATTAGGTTTGGTAAGAATCTCTTCCCCCTAGCCCATTTAGTGCTCTACCTCTAAACATCTATTTATTCAACGCACTACCTAAATAGTTTTCGCGGAAAACCAGCTATCTACGAATTTGGTTGGCCTTTCACCCCTTACCACAAGTCATCCAAAGACTTTTCAACGTCAACTGGTTCGGTCCTCCGGCAAGTGTTACCTTGCTTTCAACCTGCTCATGGTAAGCTCATTCGTTTTCGGGTCTAATTCATTAAACTAATCGCCCTATTAAGACTTGCTTTCGCTACGCCTACACCTAGATGGCTTAAGCTTGCTTAATAAATTAAGTCACTGACCCATTATACAAAAGGTACGCCGTCACTCTAAAAAGAGCTTCGACTGATTGTAGGCATGCGGTTTCAGGTTCTATTTCACTCCCCTAATAGGGGTTCTTTTCACCTTTCCCTCACGGTACTAGTTCACTATCGGTCACTGAAGAGTATTTAGGCTTAGAGGGTGGTCCCCCTATATTCGAGCAGGATTTCACGTGTCCCGCTTTACTCAAGAATAATACTAAACATTACTCATACGGGACTATCACCCTCTGTGGTTAGCTTTTCCAAACTATTCAAATTTTTTTAATATAATTACTGGCCTAATCCGTTTTCGCTCGCCACTACTAACGGAATCTCAATTGATTTCTTTTCCTCTGGTTACTTAGATGTTTCAGTTCTCCAGGTTGTCTCTTTAAATCTATGTATTCAATTTAAAGTACCACATAAAGTGGTGGGTTTCCCCATTCGGAAATTTTCGGATCAAAGCTTACATACAGCTCCCCGAAACTTATCGCAGTATATCACGTCCTTCTTCGGCTTTCAGTGCCAAGGCATCCGCCACACGCCCTTAAACGCTTGATTTATGCACAGAAAAAAATTCTGTGTTGAATCAAATTTTTTTGAACATTAGTTAAAATTAACTAATATTCGGATATAGATATTGATATTAATTATTATATATTTACAATTTTAGATAACTAAGTGCTTTTTGGTGGAGGATAGCGGGATCGAACCGCTGACCTCCTGAATGCAAATCAGGCGCTCTCCCAGCTGAGCTAATCCCCCTTTAATATAATGGTGGGCCGAGAAAGACTCGAACTTTCGACCCCACCCTTATCAAGGGTGTGCTCTAACCAACTGAGCTACCGGCCCCCATGCAAGAGAAACACTAAACTTAAGAAGAGAAATGAGGACGGTCAACATTATCCTGTATATTATTTAGAATGAAATATTCATTTCATTCATCCTTAGAAAGGAGGTAATCCAGCCGCAGGTTCCCCTACGGCTACCTTGTTACGACTTCACCCCAGTCGCTGACTATACCGTGGTCAAGGGTTTTAAACCTTGCCTTAAGGTAGAACCAACTCCCATGGTGTGACGGGCGGTGTGTACAAGACCCGGGAACGCATTCACCGTGGCACGCTGATCCACGATTACTAGTAATTCCAGCTTCATGCACTCGAGTTGCAGAGTGCAATCCGAACTGAGATATCTTTTAAGGATTTGCTTAACGTCGCCGTTTTGCTTCCTGTTGTAGATATCATTGTAGCACGTGTGTAGCCCAACACGTAAGGGCCATGAGGACTTGACGTCATCCCCACCTTCCTCCAGCTTATCACTGGCAGTTCTTTCAGAGTGCCCAACTAAATGATGGCAACTAAAAGTGAGGGTTGCGCTCGTTGCGGGACTTAACCCAACATCTCACGACACGAGCTGACGACAGCCATGCAGCACCTGTGTTTCGTCCGGCCGAACCGAAAACTTTAATCTCTTAAAGTCGCGACGAACATGTCAAGTGTTGGTAAGGTTCTGCGCGTATCTTCGAATTAAACCACATGCTCCACTACTTGTGCGGGTCCCCGTCAATTCATTTGAGTTTTAACCTTGCGGTCGTACTCCCCAGGCGGTGTGTTTATCGCTTTCGCTGCGACACAGAAAATAAATTTCCAACGTCTAACACACATCGTTTACGGCATGGACTACGAGGGTATCTAATCCTCTTCGCTACCCATGCTTTCGTTCCTCAGTGTCAGTAATGATCCAGAAAGCTGCCTTCGCAATTGGTATTCTTTCTAATATCTACGAATTTCACCTCTACACTAGAAATTCTGCTTTCCTCTATCAAACTCTAGCTGAAAAGTTTTGATGGCAGTTCCAGAGTTAAGCTCTGGGATTTCACCACCAACTTTTTCAACCACCTACGAACTCTTTAAGCCCAGTAATTCCGAACTACGCTAGGTCCCTTCGTATTACCGCGGCTGCTGGCACGAAGTTAGCCGGACCTTCTTATTCGGGTACAGTCATTTTCTTCCCCGACGAAAGAGCTTTACAACCCAAAGGCCTTCTTCACTCACGCGGCATCGCTGCATCAGAGTTTCCTCCATTGTGCAAGATTCCCCACTGCTGCCTCCCGTAGGAGTTTGGGCCGTGTCTCAGTCCCAATGTGGCTGATCATCCTCTCAAATCAGCTATTGATCAAAGTCTTGGTAGGCCATTACCCTACCAACTAACTAATCAAGTGCAGGCTCATCCAATGGTGCATAAAGCTTTCTCCGTAAAGACTTATCCGGTATTAGCACAAGTTTCCTCGTGTTATTCCAGGCCAAAGGGTAGATACCTACATGTTACTCACCCGTCTGCCACTAAGTATTGCTACTTCGTTCGACTTGCATGTGTTAGGCGTGCCGCCAGCGTACGTTCTGAGCCATGATCAAACTCTCAAGTTTAAAAACGGCGCACACTAGCTTCCATATAAATTCTAAGAATAAAATTTATATGATGTTGAAGTGTGTACGACAAATTTTGGTAACCTTAACCGTCCACACTTCTCTTCTTAAATATTTACGTTTTAAATAGCTAATTGAGCAAAAAAGCTCAATTTTTCTCAATAATTAATTGTAAACGCGATAATTTATTGAGAAAGTTTGATGCTTATAGGCTAAAATTTTAGGAAATCAAGTAGATAAGATTAAAAAAATGTTGAAAAAGGCCCTATTTTAAATGATTTTTTTGATTTTATTTGAATGTTAAATTATTAATTGAAAATTCGAAATAATTAATGTTAAAAAAAATTAAGTTTAAAACAGGAATAAAGAAAGAGATAATATCATTAATTCTGTTAGTTGTTATCACAGGGGTTTCAACTGGATATTATAATTTCACTAAAAATCAAATAAATTACCAATACAAAGAAATGTTAGGTAATGTTTATTTCAAAAAAACGCTTAATCATTTCATAGATGAATTAGAGCCAAGATTTAAAAAAATTTCTCATAGAATCCAAGTGGGAGAAACATTTGATAACATACTTGAACAATATTCTGTTAAACAAAGTGATATTTTTGCAATAAAAAATACTTTATCCAAAAAAGTTAACTTAAATAAACTTAATACAGATCAAAAAATTCATCTAACAATTGATCAGACAGATAATACAATTATCAAATTTTTGTTTCAAATATCAAATAAAGAGAGAATTATTCTAACTCAAGACTTTCAAAAAAAATCTTTTAATCAAAAGGTAGTATTAACTAAACTGAAAAAAGAGATAATCTATAAAGAAAATATAATTTTACAAAGTTTATATAAATCAGCAATTAATAAAAAAATTCCAATAAACGTAATTACAGAATTTGCAAGGGTGTACGGATTTCAAGTTGATTTTCAAAGAGATATTAAAAAACAGGATAAATTTCAAATTATGTATGAAATCTTTACTGATGAAAAAAAAAGATTAATAGAAACTGGAAATATTTTATATGCAAACCTTATTATGAGTGGTGAAAATAATTCTCTTTATTATTTTGAAAAAAAAGGTGCTGAAGGACATTATGATAAAAACGGTAAAAGTGTTAAAAAAGCTTTAATGAAAACTCCAATTAACGGTGCGAGACTTTCTTCACCTTATGGAATGAGAAAACATCCGATAGATGGATTTAATAAAATGCATCGAGGTACAGACTTCGCTGCTTCGATGGGAACACCTATAATGGCCTCAGGATCAGGTATTATAAAAAAAGCTGGCTGGTGTGGTGGTGGTGGAAATTGTATTGTAATAAAACACAATTCAACTTATCAAACTATATATGCACACATGTCTAAATTCGCAAAAGGAATGCGGAGCGGTGTTAGAGTTAAACAAGGTCAAACTATAGGTTATGTAGGTTCAACTGGAAAATCCACAGGACCACATCTGCATTATGAAGTTTTAATAAATGGAAAAAGAGTAAATTCTCAAACTCTAAAATTACCATCAGGCAAAATTTTAAAAGCTAATGAGCGAAAATTATTTGAAACCAAAAAAATCAAACTCGATGTACTTAAATCAGAAATTATTGTAGGTCTAAATTGATTTATAAAAAAATACTTGAGATTAGAGATGGTTACTTTTTTTCTTGAAAACTAATTTTTTCGTTGTTAACTTTAATAATATTTTCCTCAGAACTTTCGGCTTCATTATTACTTAAATTATTTTTTTTCTTAATATCTTGCTCCTTTAAAATTCTTGTAAAATGATCTGCATGTTGGAAATAGTTCTCAGATAATATTTTGTCACCACTAGATAGTGCTTCTCTGGCTAAATTGTTATATTTCTCAATTAACTTAGAAGCGTTATGGTTGTTTCTACCTGGAATTTTTCTTTGAAAATTTTCATTATTTGAAAAATTTGTCCCAAATTTTCCTCTATCATTGTTAGACTTAAAATTTCTATCGTTTCTTCTAAAATTACTTCTTCTATTATTATTGTTTCTAAATGTTACCATATCATTTCAACCTAAATTTTTGTGCTTATTATGCATCTATCATTATTGGCTAAATCTCTTAAAACTTTATTAATGTAAAAACCATTATCCCTTAATATTTTTACTACATCTCTTTTTTGATCACATGCAATTTCCAATATCAGTTTGCCACGTTTTTTTATCAGTTCAGATGATTTTCTTATAATTTTTCTGAAGCACGATAAGCCTTCTAATCCACCATCCAGGGCCAGCCACGGCTCAAAATTTAAAATATCCTTTTTTAGACCTCTAAAATCTAACTTTTTTATATAAGGAGGATTAGATATAATTAAATCATATTTGCCTATATTAAAATTGTCAATATCTGATTTAAATAATTTAATTCTATTTTCGATTTTTAATTTTTTCGCATTAATTCTACATATTTTGATAGCATGATTACTAATATCAATCCCTATACCAGAAAAAAATTTTTTCTCTTTTAAAATTGATAATATCAAACATCCAGAACCAACCCCAATCTCTAAGAAATTTATTATTCTTTTATTTTTGTAAACTTCTAATACTTGCTCTACAATCAGCTCACTATCTGATCTTGGTATTAAAACTTTATCATTTAGAAAGAAATCATAATTCCAAAAAGATTTAATCTTCGTTAAATAAGCAACTGGTTTACCTCTTGCACGGTGAGATATAAGTTTTTTAAAATATTTATAATCACAATTTTTTAACTCCTTATCTGAGTTTAAAATTATAAATTTTTGATCTCTCTTTATTGTTTTTGACATTAATAGTTGACTGTCTAACAATGCAGACGAAATATTATTTTGTTTTAATTTTAAGAATCCCTCTTTTAATGCATTTTCAATTTTCATTTAATTCATAGTGCTTAAAGTTTCCTCTTGTGCTTGCAAAATCAATGCCTCAATCATTTCATCAAAATTCTCTCCCTCAAGAAATTCCTCTAACTTATGCAATGTTAAGTTTATTCTGTGATCTGTAACTCTACCTTGTGGAAAATTATAAGTTCTTATCCTTTCAGATCTGTCTCCTGTTCCTATCTTGCTTTTTCTATCTTTAGACCTTTCCTTTTCAATTCTTGATCTTTCTAATTCGTATAATCTTGATCTCAATATTTTCATCCCTTTTGACTTGTTTTTATGTTGAGATTTTTCGTCTTGCTGGGAAACTGATATTCCTGTTGGAATATGTGTGATTCTAACAGCACTATCAGTAGTATTTACTGATTGTCCTCCAGGTCCTCCAGCTCTGAAAACATCTATTCTTAAATCTGTCTCATTTATTTTTAAGTCAACTTCTTCCACCTCAGGCAAAACAGCAACTGTTGCAGCTGAAGTATGTACCCTGCCTTGTGTCTCTGTATCAGGAACCCTTTGTACTCTATGTACTCCACTCTCATATTTTAAGGTTGAATAAATATTACTTCCTTTAATAGTCGCAATTACCTCCTTTAATCCTCCTGCCTCACTTTTAGAAATAGAAATCAGCTCCACAGTCCACTTTTTTTTATTACTTATTTTTTCATACATCTTAAATAAGTCAGACGCAAATAAACTTGCTTCTAACCCTCCTGTCCCAGCTCTAATTTCAATTATTGCATTTTTTTTATCAGCCTCATCTTTAGGTAAAAGAAATAGTCTAAGTTTTTTTTCGTTTTCTTTGTTTTCAGATTTAAGATTATTCAATTCAATTTCAGCCATTTTAATTAATTCTTTGTCTACACCTTTATCATCTAAAATCTTCTGTAGTTCCAATTTATCATTTTCATAAGATATATATTTTTTTGCATCCTTAATAATTTCATTTAAATCTGAATATTCTTTGGATTTTTCAGCAAAGAGTTTTTTATCAATATTACCAGAGGAAAGATCATTCTCCAACAATCTGTGTTTATTAATTAACTCTTCAATAGTTTTAAGTGGTATCATTTTAATTATTTTCTAGCTCGGCTGCTTTTTTTTCTACTTCAAACACAATTTTTTCTATCATTTCACTAGTTAAAACTTTTTCAGACTGCACGCCTGATAAGTAAAGCATATTGTTTCCTTTTTTTCCTCCCGTAATTCCTACATCAGTCATAGCTGCCTCTCCAGGACCATTTACAACACAGCCTATAACGGATAAAGTAACAGGAGTTTTTATATGTGAAAGTTTTTCCTCTAAAATTTTAACTGTTTCAATTACTTCGAATCCTTGTCTTGCGCATGAGGGGCAAGAAATTATTTTTACACCTCTTTCCCTTAGACTAAGAGATTTTAATATCTCATTCCCAATTTTAACCTCTTCAACTGGATTATCAGATAGAGAAATTCTTATCGTGTCACCTATACCATCTAAAAGTAATGTACCTAACCCAATGGAAGACTTGATGCTTCCAGGTATGAACCCCCCTGCTTCAGTAATTCCTAAGTGCAAAGGATAATCAGTTACTTTTGATAGCTGACGATAAGCTGCTATTGATAAAAAAACATCTGATGATTTCACGCTTATTTTCATATTATAAAAATTTTCATCCTCTAAAATTTTTATGTTTCTTAAAGCACTTTCGACTAAGGCCTCTGGACAAGGTTCTTTGTATTTTTCAAGAATGTCTTTTTCTAAAGATCCAGCGTTAACCCCCACTCTAATTGAACAATTATTATCTCTAGCAGCTTTAACTACTTCTTTAATTTTATTAAGATTTCCAATATTGCCAGGGTTAATTCTTAAACAGCTTGCCCCGCTTTCTGCAGCTTCGATTGCCCTTTTATAATGAAAATGAATATCCGCAACGATTGGCACGTCTACGTGTTTGATAATTTCTTTTAAAGCTTTAGATGATAACTGATCTGGGCAAGAGACTCTTACGATATCGGCTCCTTCACTTTGAATTTCATTTATTTGTTTTATAGTGGCTTCAATATTAGTAGTGAGAGTATTAGTCATTGATTGGACTGAAATAGGATTATCACCTCCAACTTTCACTTTTCCAACACTTATCTCTTTTGTTTTTTTTCTTTTGATATCTCTAAATGGTCTAATGCTCATTTTAATTGGTCTAATTTAAACTCTTTGTGTAATGCAATTAATGCTTTTTGTGTATTTTTTTTATCAATTAAAACTGAAATTTTTATTTCAGAGGTAGAAATAACTTTAATGTTTATTCTTTTATTCGCCAATGTTTGAAACATTCTAAAAGTAACTCCAGGAGTTGTTATCATACCTACTCCTATTATTGATATTTTTGAAACACCTTTTTCAAAAATCAGTTTTCTATAATTTATAGCTGTATTTTCTTCAATTATTTTTTTGGTTTTTTTTAAATCCTCGGTTTTAATGGTAAAAGTTAAATCAGTTTCTTTACCGTAAGCAGAAATATTTTGAACAACCATATCAACATTGATTAGATTTTTTGAAAGTGGTTTAAATATTGCTGCTGCAACCCCGGGTTTATCTTTTACTCCAATAAGCGAAACTTTTGAGTCATTTTGAGTTGAAGAGATTCCTGTAACAATTTTATAGTTAATTAAATTGGATTTTTTGGTTATCAGTGTTCCTGATTTTTTTTTAAAAGATGATTTTACCTCGATATTTATTCTATTAAGTCTTGCATCTTGAATTGAAACTGGTTGCATAACCTTAGCGCCAAGTGAAGCCATTTCCAACATCTCTTCATAAGATATCACTTTAATTTTTTTTGCTTTTTTTAATTTATTTGGATCAGTTGTGTAAACTCCTTCGACATCTGTATAAATTATGCATTTTTCAGCTTTAAAAAATTTTGCTAACATAATTGCGCTAGCGTCTGAGCCACCTCTTCCAATGGTAGTAATCCTGTTTTCATTATTAATCCCTTGGAAACCAGTTATAATTGGTATCCCTCCATCTTTAAGATATTTTATAATTCGATTTTTATAAATTTGGTTGATTCTTGCATTTTTGTGTGAGCCAACTGTAATAATTGGAACTTGCCATGATATCCAAGATCTTGATTTAAATTTTTTGTGGACTAGTCTTCCAGCTATTAATGAACACGCTATTTGTTCCCCTGAAGACACTAAAACATCATGTTCTGAATTTGAAAAATTTTTGCTAATTTCTGAAGATTTTTTTATTAGCTCATTTGTCACACCACTCATTGCTGATGAAACAACGATAACTTTATATTTTTTCTTTTTATAATTTGCAATTATTTCGGCAACCCTTTTTATTTTTTTAATTGTGCCAACTGAAGTGCCTCCAAATTTTAAAACTACAATTTTCATGATAAAATATTCTATTAATTTAAAAAATATTGAATAAATACATGTTGAATATAAAGTCAACTTACAAATGAAAAATAACACAATTAATAAAAAAGAAATAGAAAAATTTTCTAAAATCGCTGAAGAATGGTGGAATCCTGAAGGTAAATTTAAACCACTTCATAAATTTAACCCTGTAAGAATTTCATATATTAAAGAAAATATAATTGAAACATTTAAATTGGAGAATGAAAAAGTGCCACTTAAAAACATAAAAATCTTAGATATAGGATGTGGTGGGGGTTTGCTATCAGAGCCCATGTGCAGATTGGGAGCTAAAGTAACTGGAATAGATGCATCTGAAAAAAATATTAATGTTGCAAAACTTCATTCAAAAAAAAATAACCTTCAGATAAGTTACTTTTGCTCCTCACCTGAAAAATTTGAACCTAAAGATAAATTTGACGTAATATTAAACATGGAAATTGTAGAACATGTTGAAGATGTAAATTTTTTTTTAGAGTCGTGTAGTAAACTTTTAAAAAAAAATGGAATAATGTTTGTTGCAACTTTAAATAAAACTCTAAAGTCATATGTATTTGCAATTTTAGGTGCTGAATATATATTGCGATGGTTACCTATAGGAACACATGAATGGGAAAAATTTTTAAAGCCTGAAGAATTAATCTCTATACTAAAAAAAAATGATCTTAGATTAGATAGGATAGACGGAATGAATTTTAATTTTATTAAGGATAAATGGAATGTGGGTAATGATAAATCGGTAAATTATATTGCTAAATTTATTAAAAATTAATTGTTTTCATTCACAAACCATGGAACCATCTGGGTATCTATTCCTTCCTCTTTAAGTTCTTTTAAATCCTCTTTCGAAGCAGTTCCATATATATTTTTGTATTTTTTTTTATTGTTATAATGTATCGATCTTGCTTCATAAGCAAAGTTTTTACCAACATAATTAAAGTTATTCTTAATAAATTTTTGATATTGATATATTTTTTTTTTTATCTTTTGGTATTTTATCAGATCCTTTTTTTCATTTTTATAGTTTAAGTCTTTAATAATCAATTTTGGTGCCATTAAATTTTTTTCTACTTTTACAGATCCACAGCTATGGCAATTGATCAGTTTTTTATTTTTAAGTTTGTCATATTCTTTTGAAGATGCAAACCAGCTATCAAATGTTAGCTCGCATTTTTTGCACAATAAATTATATTTGATCATAATATTTATTTAATTAGTATTATAAAAATATCAACATGGCTAACTTCTGTAGTCTGAATTAATTTTGATATATTCATTGGTTAAATCCATAGTATAAACTGTAAAATTTTTTTTTCCATTTCCAACATCAATACTAAAATTAATATCTGGGCCCTTCATATATTTTGCTGCTTCATCCTCATTATACTGATTATAAATTTTACCCTTATTTACAATTATCAAATCACCAAATTTTATTGATAATTTATTTAAATTTATATCTATATCCGATTTTCCAATAGCCATAATAATTCTACCCCAATTTGGATCCTCACCTGCTATTGCAGTTTTTACTAATGGCGAGTTGGCAATCGAAAAACCAATTTTTTTTGCATCTTGTTCAGATTTAGAGTTTAACACATTTATTGTTACAAATTTTGAAGCTCCCTCTCCATCGGCAACAACTCTTTTTGCTAAATTTAACAATATACTTTTCAAAGCATCATCAAATGATTTAATCTTTTTATCATTAATTGTTTTTATTAAAGTATTTTTTGCTTTTCCTGTTGAGAAAATTGAGATCATATCATTAGTGCTAGTGTCGCCGTCACACGAAATTGCATTAAAAGTATTCTCAATATTTTTTTTAAGTAACTTCTTTAATAAATCATTAGAAATATTGGCATCAGTGAAGATATACGCTAATGTGGTTGCCATATTTGGTTGGATCATACCTGAGCCTTTTGCTATTCCATAAATCTTTACAGATGTATTTCCAATTTTACATTCTTCCATTGCTATTTTTGGCTGTGTATCAGTTGTCATTATTGCTAAAGCAACCTTCATCCAAATATATTTATTTTGAGTATATTTAATATTCTTTATTAGTTCTGGAATTTTTGATTTAATTTTTTCTTCAGGAAATTTTTCTCCGATTGTCCCAGTGCACCCAAAAATAAGATTTTTTGGTTTAATTATTTTGGGATCATCCTCATCTTCTTTTTGTTTTTCTGTCAGTTGTTTTGAAATTAACTCTGCGAGATGTTGCATGCTTTTGTAACCTTGCTCACCTGTGAATGAATTTGCATTTCTAGTGTTAATTACAAGTGAGAAAATTTTTTGAGTTTTTTGACTTAGATTCCATTTAATATTTTCTGACAAAATTTTAGACCGCGTATAAACTGATGCAAAATTTGCACCATCACGAAAATAAAACATTGCCAAATCATCCCTCTTAGAATTGTATAAATTTGCACTAGCTGATGATACCGCTAGACCATCTAGATGATCTAAATCTTGATATTGACCCATTTTTCGATTCTGTGATTTTGAGACTAAAAAATTTGATAAATTAATTCCCATGATATTTAAAATTTAAATTAAATAACTATATTAAAAGTTGTAATTAAAATGTATATCAAAAACTAATGTTTAATCCTCTAAACTTTATTTCAAAATTTATTAAATCCGGTAATAAAAAAGAGCTCGATAGGATTAGCAAAATAGTGGGCCAAATCAATCTTTTGGAGGAAAATATTAAAAAACTTAATGATAAAGAGTTTCCTCAAAAAACTATTGAATTAAAAGAAAAAATTAGAAAAGGAGCTTCCATGAACAAAATTCTACCTGAAGCTTTCGCTCTTGTAAGAGAGGCTTCTTTAAGGTCAAGAGGCGAGAGGCATTTTGATGTTCAAATAATCGGTGGAGTTGTTCTGCATGAAAATAAAATAGCAGAAATGAGAACTGGGGAAGGTAAAACTCTTACAATTGCTTTAGCAGCATACTTAAATGCTTTAGAAGAAAAAGGAGTTCACATTGTGACAGTAAATGACTATCTAGCAAAAAGGGACTCTTTAGAGATGGGTAAAATTTTTGGTTTTTTAGGCTTAACGTCGGGCTATATAAATAATGATCAAAACGATGAAGAAAGAAAGAAAAATTATGATTGTGATATTACTTATGCAACCAACAGTGAATTAGGATTTGATTATCTTCGTGATAATATGAAATATTCAAAAAAAGATATGGTTCAAAGAGGACACCATTTCGCAATAGTTGACGAAATAGACTCCTGCCTAATAGATGAGGCAAGAACTCCCTTAGTAATTTCAGGTGCCGCGGAAGATAAAACTAATCAATATGTTGCGGTAGACAAAGTAGTTAGGCTTCTAAATAAAAATGATTTCGAGATTGATGAGAAAGATAGGAATATTTTACTAACTAATGAGGGTATTAACCATATTGAAAGTTTATTCTCTAATGCAGGAGTTTTAAAAAACAATAATTTTTATGATCCAGAAAATCTTGATTTAGTTCATTTTGTTAATCAAGCTTTAAGAGCAAACCATCTATTTAAAAAGGATAAAGATTACCTCATTAAAGATAACAGCATCAAAATTGTCGATGAATTAACTGGTCGAATATTAGAAGGCAGAAGATTTGGTGATGGTCTCCACCAAGCTATTGAGGCTAAGGAAAAAATTGAGATACAGCCTGAAAATCAAACTTTAGCGTCCATCACTTATCAGAATTATTTTAAACTTTATAAGAAGATATCGGGATGTACGGGTACAGCTGCTACAGAGTCAGAGGAATTTTTTGAAATTTATAATCTAAACGTAATTGTAATTCCAACTAATAAAGAAATGATCAGAAAAGATTTTAATGATCAAATCTTTCGAACTGAAGCGGAAAAAAATAATGCAATCATAAAAAAAATTAAGGACTGTCACGAAAACCATCAGCCTATTTTGGTCTTCACATCAAGTGTGAGTAAATCCGAGATATATTCCAAATTGCTCTCGCAGGAAAAGATTAAGCACATAGTATTAAATGCTAAAAATCATGAGAATGAAGCAGAAATTATTGCTAATGCTGGTAAAGCCAAATCAGTAATTATTACAACAAGTATTTCAGGTAGAGGTGTAGACATCCAACTAGGAGGTAAAAAAGGATCAATTGAGGATGATAAGCTCAAAAAAAACAAAGACTATATTAAATCCTTAGGTGGTTTATTCGTTATTGGAACCGAAAGAATGGAGTCCAGACGAGTTGATAATCAAGCAAGAGGAAGATCAGGTAGACAAGGAGACGAGGGAAGCTCTATATTCTATGTGAGTTTAGAGGATGACCTTATGAGAATTTTTGGATCCGAGTCTATGAACAATATTCTTCAGAAACTCGGCCTTAAAAACGGTGAAAGTATAGATCATCCATGGATAAATAAAGCTCTAGAAAGAGCGCAACAAAAAGTTGAGGCGCGAAATTTTGATATTAGAAAAACTCTTATAAAGTTTGACAATGTTCTAAATGATCAAAGGCAAGTAGTATTTTCTCAAAGGAAAGATGCTATGGATAGTGAAAAAATTTTTGATTATTCTGATAGTTTTTTATCAGAAATAATTGATAACTTAATGAATCTTAAAATTCATAATTTATCAAATCCTAAAAATAATGAGTTTAGTAATAGATTGAGGACTATTTTTGGAAAAAGTTTAAACGATGATGAATATGAAAAATTAATATCTTTAAGTGATGAAAAATTAAAAGATAAAATTTTTGAAAAATTTAAATTTGCTAGAGAAGAAAGATCTAATATTCTTGGGGAAAATCAATCAAAAGAAATAGAGAAAAGAATTCTTTTACAATCTATTGATTTTAATTGGAAGTCACACATTCAATACTTAGAGCAATTAAGACAGGTTGTGGGCCTTAGATCATATGGACAAAGAGATCCTCTTATAGAATATAAAAAAGAAGCTTTTGATTTATTCTCAAATTTGCTAGACAAATTAAAATTAGATTATGTTAAAATATTGATGAATTTGAGAGTTCTCAATGAGCCATCTGCAAAAATAAATCAAAGTGCATTAAAAGAAAAATTTAAAACTCTTGGTAAGAAAACTAGTAGAAATGATCCTTGTCCATGTGGATCTGGTAAAAAATTCAAGAAATGTTGTGGAGCTTTATAAAATAAATAAAGTCAGTATAGCTATAATAATCACTGTTGCTAAAGCGATAGTAATATTTTTTTTGGATTTAATAATTTCTTTAAAATCTAATCCAGATGTTTGAATTGCGCTCAGACTTTCAGGACTAGATACAAATCCTTTGCTTCTTCCAATTTTCAAAAACTTATCTTTTCTATGATTAAGAATTTCCTCAGTTGTTAAATTTTTAAAAAAATCTAAATTTTGAGAAATAGAATTCTTTATATTCTCTAAAATCATTTCTCTGTCTCTATGAGCGCCGCCTAAAGGTTCTGGAATTATTTCATCAATAATATTTAGCTCTAATAAGTCTTTAGCAGACAATTTCATTGCTTTTGCAGCATCTAGCATTTTTTTTGGGTCCCTCCACAATATTGTGGCACATCCTTCGGGTGATATTACTGAATAAATTGCATTCTCAAGCATTAAAACTTTATTTGACGATGCAAGAGCTATAGCGCCTCCCGAACCACCTTCACCTATTACTATAGCTAAAGTTGGGACTTTAAGTTTCATACAACACTCGATTGACTTGGCGATTGCTTCTGCTTGTCCTCTCTCCTCTGCACCCACTCCTGGATATGCACCTGGAGTATCTATAAAAGATATAATAGGAATATTAAACTTATCTGCTAGTTCCATTAACCTAATAGTTTTTCTATAACCCTCTGGCCTCATCATGCCAAAGTTTCTCTCAATTCTAGTTTCTAAGTTTTCACCCTTTTCTTGGCCAATTACTAAAACTGATTGACCTTTAAACTTTGCAAAACCTGTAATAACTGATTTGTCCTCTCCATAATATCTATCACCCTTCAATGAGATAAAATCCTCAAACAAGTTATCAATAAAAAACTTGGATTTAGGTCTATCCTCATGCCTTGCAACTAATGTAATTTGCCAGGGATCTAAATTCTCATAAATATTTCTTAATTTATGGTCGATTTCTTCCTGAGTTTTAGAAATTTTTTTTGTATCAACCTCTGACAACCCTTCTTGATTAAAAGGATCTTTTAATTTTTCTAATTCATTTTCAAGATTTTTTATATCTGTTTCAAAATTTAAATAATTTTTCATTTTAATATAATTATACTTATATAAGAAAAATGACAATAAAATGTCTGTGATGCTATTATGTATTTGACTTAAATAAACTAGGGTTTAAATACTCCTTGATGACATCAAAATATTATTCTGTTAACAATCTTAAGGTATCAGAGGAATTATTACATTTCGTAAATAATGAGTTATTTGATGGCACTGATATTTCTCCAGAAAAATTCTGGATAAATTTTGACAAAGCAGTTCATGAACTGGCTCCTAAAAATAAGAAATTAATCGATTTTAGAGAAACGCTGCAAAAAAAAATTGATAAATGGCATAAGGATAACAAAGGAAAAGATATTCAACTCAAAGAATACAAAAAATTTTTAAAAGAAATTGGTTATTTAAAAGATGAAGGTCCAGATTTTAAAATTGAAACTGATGATATTGATGATGAGATTGCTAAAATAGCTGGACCTCAATTAGTTGTTCCAATTATGAATTCTCGTTACGCTTTAAACGCTGCTAACGCAAGATGGATGAGTTTGTATGATAGTTTATATGGAACTGATGTAATCGAAGCATCTGAAGATAGCACCTCAGAGAGATATGATCCAGAACGAGGAGAGATTGTAATTAAGTATGGTAGAAATTTTTTAGATAAATATTTTACTTTAAAAGATTTTAGCTGGACAAAAATAACAGGAATAGCAATACAAAATAAAGAATTAAAAATTTTAAAAGGCGTTGATGTAACAACTCTAAAAGATAAAAATAAATTCATTGGTCATCGAGGTGAAGCAGATAACCCATCAGCAATAATATTAAAAAATAACAACCTTCATATTGAAATACTAAAGAATCCAAGAGCTTTTAGTGCTCAACAGGATCATGCGGGTATAAGTGACATAATACTAGAGTCTGCAGTATCTACAATATGTGATAATGAAGACAGTGTTGCGGCAGTAGATGCTCAAGATAAAGTGATTTGCTATAGAAATTGGCTTGGATTAATGAAAGGAGATTTAGTAACAAGATTTGAGAAAGAGGGAAAAACATTTGAGAGAAAACTTAATCCAAACAGAAGTTATATTTCGAAAGAAGGAAAAGGATTAAAATTACATGGTAGAAGCCTTTTATTAATTAGGAATGTTGGTCATTTGATGACTAATCCCTCAATAATATTGAAAGATGGAAGTGAAATTCCAGAGGGGTTGATGGATGCTTTTATAACAACTGCGGCTGCTCTTCATGATACTAAAAAGAAAGGAAATTCAAGATCTGGTTCTATATATATTGTAAAACCAAAGATGCACGGTCCTGACGAAACAGCTTTTACAAATGAGATTTTTACTAAAGTTGAAGAGATATTGAAATTAAAAAAATATACTTGCAAAATTGGAATTATGGATGAGGAGAGAAGAACCTCATCAAATCTTAAAGAGTGTATTAGAACCTTGAAACACAGAGTTTTTTTCATAAACACTGGTTTCCTTGATCGTACAGGCGACGAAATGCATACATCAATGGAAGCAGGACCAATGATTAAAAAGGGTGATATGAAATCCTCAAAATGGATTGGGGCTTATGAAAATAACAATGTTGATATAGGTTTGGCTTGTGGCTTTTCAGGTAAAGCTCAGATAGGTAAAGGAATGTGGGCTATGCCTGATAAGATGAAAGACATGTTAAATCAAAAAACTGGTCATCTTAAAGCGGGAGCAAATTGTGCGTGGGTTCCATCTCCAACTGCAGCGGCTCTTCATGCTTTACATTATCACGAGATAAATATTTTTGATGTTCAAAAAGAATTGTCTAAAAGAGACAGGGCTAAAATTGATGATTTACTAACTATTCCAATCGCAGATAGACCAAATTGGTCTGTTGACGAAATCAATAAAGAAATCTCAAATTCTGCCCAGACATTACTTGGATATGTTGTAAGATGGATTGATCAAGGTGTAGGTTGCTCCAAAGTACCAGACATAAATAATGTTGGTTTAATGGAAGACAGGGCAACCTTAAGAATTTCTTCTCAACATATTGCAAACTGGGTACATCACGGTGTTACAACAAAAATGCAAGTTATAGAAATAATGAAGGAAATGGCAAAGATTGTTGATAAACAAAACGAAAAAGATAAAAGTTACGTTAAAATGAGCTCTGATTATGATAGGTCAATAGCATTTCAAACTGCATGTGAACTTATTTTTAAAGGAAAAGAACAACCCTCTGGATATACAGAGCCACTCTTACATTTTAATCGATTAAAAAAAAAATCAGCTTGAATTAGAATTTATTTTAGACCTATTTTTGAAAGCAGAGAGAAGAGTGCCATCATCGAGGCTCTCTATTTCACCACCAACAGGTAAGCCTTGAGCTAATTTAGTAATCTTAACATCGGTACCTTTTAAGCTATCTTGTATATAAAACGCTGTAGTTTGACCTTCTACTGTTGCACTAGTTGCTAAAATAACCTCATCAATTTTATCTTTCTTTACTCTCTCAATTAAAGAATTGATTAATAAATCCTCTTTTTTATTACCAACAGATGAGATGGTACCACCTAAAATATGGAAATATCCTTGAAAGATATTTGAATTTTCAATTGACCACTGATCAGCTATGTTTTCAACTACGCAAATTTGATTATACTTTTTTGGTATAACCTCGCAATTACTATAAGAACAATCGACAGCTGATGATTTTAAAACTCCACAAATTTTACATCTAGAAATATTTTTATAAACTTCTGCTAAAGTTTTTGCTAAAGGCTTTACAAGTTCATCTCTATTATTTATTAGTTTTAAAACTATTCTTTTAGCTGATTTAGGGCCTAAACCAGGTAGCTTTGATATTAATTTAACAAGTTCATCAATCTCAGAAGTATTTTGCATTTATTATAATGGCCATTTAAATCCAGGTATCCCAAGTCCACCTGTTGCTTTTGAAATTTCTTCTGCTGTTTTTGTTTTAAGTTGCGATTTAGCATTGTTGTGAGCAGCGACAATTAGATCTTCAATTATTGTTTTATCCTCTCTCATAATTTCCTCTGATAATTTAATTAATTGCATCTCTCCTTCTCCATCAAGCACTATTTTAACTGAATTTGAGCCTGAAACTCCCTCAACTTTGATTTCTTTAATTTTTTTCTGACTTTCTTTCATTTTTGACTCAAGTTCTTTTGCTTTATCTAAAATTTTCGTGAAATCAGTCACTAAGGTCATCCTCTTTATTTATTTTAACATCAATTAATTCTGCATCAGGAAAACTTTTCAATACATCTTGGTACATTTTGGTATTTTTTACATCATCTATTAAGGATTTCTTAATTTTTTGTTTTTTTTCCTTCATAGAAATTTCACCTTTTAATTGGCTAAATGAAATCATCCACCTTTCACCTGTCCAGTCAAAAAGTTTTGAGGAAAGTTCTTTAACAAAATTTTTGTCTAAATTTTCATTAAAAGATATCTCAATTATATTTTTTTCAAATTTTACAAGATTGACATTTTTTTCTAGTTCATACTTTAATTTTATTTCTTTTTTATCGAAACAAGTTTGTATTAATTTTTCTAAACTGTTAATAAATATTTTTTTTTCCGATTTAATTTCTTTTTGAATTTCTGGTTTACTCTTTTCTTCTTGAGAAATATTCTTAATTTGGTTAATTGTTTTTGAATGCTTATTGATATCCTTAACTTCATCCTCGATAGTTGAATTAATATCAGAGTTTTTTTTAATTTTTATTGAACTTAAGTGCATTAGCCTCAACAAAAACATTTCCATCGATAAATGTTGGTTTGAAACTATAGCAAGTTCATCAAGAGTTGAGATAGTAAATTGCCAGAATAAAATCAATACACTTGGATCAAGACTTTTATTTAGATTTTTGATTTTTTGAAACTCTTGATCATTTAATGAAAAATTTGTGCTTTCTAGGGTAAATGACTCAATATTTTTAAAGTAATAAAGTAATTCTAAAAAATCATTGATAAAAATTTTTGGTTCAATACCTTGATCATAAATTTTTCTATAAATTTCTATAACTTTAATCTCGTCTCCTTTAAGAATAAATTCAAATAAATCAATTAATTGCGATTTATCAAAAAAACCGAAAATTTTTTGTGCTGATTTTAAATCTAATTCATTTTTTGAGTTTAGAGTTAGTAAAGCTCTATCTAATAAGGATAGTGCATCTCTTACTGAACCCTCAGAGATTTTCACTATCAATTTTAATGCTTCATCACTAATTTTACCCTTCTCTTTATCTTTAATATTTTTAATAAAATTAAATAATTCAGATGATTTAATTCTTGACAAATCAAATCTCTGACATCTTGATATAACCGTAACTGGAATTTTTTTAATCTCAGTTGTTGCAAAAATAAATTTCAAATATTCTGGAGGTTCTTCAAGAGTTTTCAGCAAAGCATTAAATGCTTGTTTACTTAACATATGAACTTCGTCGATAATGAAGATTTTATAATTTGATGACGTGGGTCCGTATCTAGAAAATTCAATTAATTCTCTAACATCATCAACACCAGTTCTACTAGCGGCATCTATCTCTAAAACATCTATATGATTTGAATTTGTTATAGCATCACAATTATCACATTTAACTTTACACTTATTCTCAATTCCATTTGAACAATTAAGTGCCTTAGCAACTATTCTTGCTATTGTAGTTTTTCCTACACCTCTTATTCCAGTAAATAAATATGCATTCGGAACTTTATTAGACTTAATTGAATTCGTTATAGTTTCAGCAACCACATCTTGGCCAATTAGATCATCAAAGTTTTGTGGTCTATATTTAATTGCTAATACTTTTGAATTATTACTCATATTTTTTAGGAGACTAGAACCTGAAAAACTGTCTTTACGACTGCTTCTGTTAAGATCTGGTCGGGTTCAAGCAGCATTCACCTCTAGCCTCCAAAACTATTATAACAGTAATAATTTCTTATCTACAAGAAAAGTTATTTATTTATTTCTCTCTGTTTGTCAGCTTCAAAAACACCTAGAACGTGAAAATCTTGACAATGTAATCCTAAATCCTCAAGTGATTTTTGTACCCTTGGTTCTTCAATATGACCATCTAAATCACATAAAAAGAAAAAAGAGTCGAATGAATTTTTTTCGGGATAACTTTGCAACTTTGTAAGATTAACTCCATTGATAGCAAACCCTCCTAAAGATTGATACAAGGCTGCAGGTTTACTTTTTAATTTAAATAAGAAAGAAGTAATATATTTTTTACCGCTAAATTCTGGCTGTGATATATTTTTACCCATAACTAGAAACCTTGTTAAGTTTCCTTTTTCATTTTCAATATTATTTTTTATAATTTCTAAATTATACGTTTTAGCACTCAATGAAGAGGCTATTGCGGCTTTAGTCTTGTCTTTACTTTTTGAAACCATCTCTGCAGATCCAGCCGTATCTGCTCTAACTTGTTCAATTAAATTATTTGATTTTATAAATTTTGAACATTGTGAAAGTGCTTGAGCGTGGGAGTAAACATCCTTGATTTCTGAAACTTTTGTTCCAGGTAATCCTAATAAATTATGCTCTATTTTTTGAAAATATTCAGCATAAATATTTAATCTATATTCAAATATCAAATACTCAATTCCTATATTACCAGTGATTCTATTTGATTCTGGAATTATAATTTTTGAATTTGTGTCTTTTGATGCTTGAATAAAACAATCATCAAAAGTTTTACAAGGTATGACCTTAGCATTTGAGTCTATTGATAGAGCAGCTAAGTGTGAGTAAGCTCCGAAAGCTCCTTGAAAATAAAATTTACTCATTATGACTTATATTCCATTATTTTTTTTATAGCCATAAAATCCTCCTTGGTATCTAGTCCAATTGGTGACGATTTTGCTAAAGCTACATTAATCTTCATATTATTATCTAATGCTCTTAGTTGTTCTAATCGATTTTTAATTTCATTTTGAGACTGTTTGAAAGAAATAAATCTCTTCAATATTTCTACTTTATAACAATAAATTCCTAAATGATGATAAGTCTGATTATTCTCTTTATTTAGTTTTCTCATAAAATTTAATGCTCGTGGAAATTTTGAAATATCTAAACTTTCTTCAGTAATTACTTTTACAATGTTGTGATTTTCTAAAATTTTTTTATCACTGATTTTTGCTGCTAAAGTCCCAAAATCACGCTTAGTCCCAGTCATTTGACTATTCAAATTTTGAATATCCTCTTTATTCATTAGTGGTTCGTCTCCCTGAAGATTCATTACTAACTCAACATCTGTCCTGCCAAGCTTTACCACAGCTTCGTAAATTCTATCAGTTCCTGATTTATGAAGATTACTTGTCAAAATTGCTTCCCCACCATTTTTTCTCACATCCTCGACAATTTCTTGATCTTCTGTAGCGACAAATACCTCTCCAATTTCAGCCTCTTGGGCTTTTTTATAAACATGGGAAATTATAGATAATCCATTAATTTTTAGTAAAGGTTTGCCTGGTAATCTTGATGCTGATAACCTAGAAGGAATTATAACTAATGTCTTCATTTTTCTTTTAATTTTTCATTACAATATAAATAGAGGCAAAAATGTACATTAAAAATATAAGCAATTTTATATTTATAGTGCTATATGTTCAAATAATTTTAAGAAATGGATTCTTTCGAGCTAAATAAAATAATAGCTGCAATATTAATGGTAGCACTTCTAATAATAGGTATTGGAAAGCTTTCAAATGTTATCTTTTATGTTGAAAAGCCTGAAACCCCTGG
Organism: Pelagibacterales bacterium SAG-MED38; assembly: GCA_014653585.1. Next base: position 89,279 of record JACWEH010000001.1, read on the forward strand.
TTACTCAGTAGAGGTAGAGCAGACTAAAGTTGTGAGTTCAGAAACAAACCCGCAACCAGCTGAAGACAAAATTGATATAGCCGCATTAATTTCTATGGGTGATATTGCTACAGGAGAAAAGGTTTTTAAAAAATGTGCAGCATGTCATTCAATTGTAAAAGGTGGCAAAAATAATATTGGTCCAGCATTATACAACGTTGTTGGTAGAGAAGTGGGCGCTATAGGTGATTATAAATATTCTAAAGCTCTTGCCGCATACGGAAAAGCCTGGACTTTTGAAGAGCTTAATGGATACCTACTTAAACCAGCTAAATGGATTAAAGGAACTAAAATGGCTTTCGCAGGATTAAGAAAAGAAAAAGATAGAGCCTCTGTTATTTTATACTTGAATCAAAATTCAGATAATCCGTTGCCGTTACCTTAATTTTCCAAAACAATAAAGCAATATAGATTTTTGAACATGCACCCTATTGAGTGCTTGTTGCCATACCTTGGATTGTTTACTTAAAAATACTTTTTCTTCTACCTCTTTACCTCTTGGAAGGCAATGAAGAAAAATACAATCTTTTTTTGCAAAGCTCATTAATTTTTTATTTATCTTAAATTTTTTAAATTGATTTAGTTTTTTTGACTTATTCACATTATCACTCATAGAAATAACTTTGTCCGAAAAAATAACATCAGCCCCTTTTGCTGCTTTTTTTGGATCATAATAAATTGAAACTTTATTTTTATTTTTTTTGATATAACTCTTAATATCTTTACTAGGTTGATAATTTTTTGGACAACCGATTTTTAATTTAAAAGAAAATTTAATTGAGGCAGCTATCAAAGAATTTAAAACATTATTTGAATCTCCAATCCAAGTAATATTTAGTTTAGATATTGGTTTTTTCTTAATTTCTTCAACTGTAAACACATCTGATAAAATTTGTGTTGGATGAGAGGATGGACTTAATCCATTTATAATTGGTATCGATAAATATTTTCTAAAATCCTCCAATTTAGCATCATCATCTGTTCTCAACATAAAAGCATTACCAAAATTTGACAATATTTTAGCAGTATCCTCGACACTTTCACCTCCTTTTGATAAATGAAGTTCGTCTGGTCTAAGTGTTAAGGTACTTCCTCCTAGTTGTTTAATTGCTAAATAAAAACTTAGCCTAGTTCTCAAACTAGACTCCTCAAACATCTGAATCAATAATTTACCTCTCAAGGGTGTACCTTTGTCATTATCCAGATTATTCAGTTTATTTCTTGCCTGCTTTCTTTTTTTTGCATCTGTTAAAATTTTTCTCAAATCTTTGTACGAAAGATCCCTGAGATTAATAAAATGTTTCATATCATTTAAACTCATTACAAACTATATCTATAATTTTCAAAGCTTTATCTAACTCATTCTTTTTAACATTTAATGGAGGTAAAACACGCACAACATTCTCAGATGCTCTTATGGTCAATAATTTATTATCCATTAATTTATTTATAAAATTAGTTTGATCTTTGTAGAGTTGAATTCCAATCAAAAAGCCTCTACCTCTTATTTCTCTTATAACTGTAGGATATTTTTCTTTTAGTAAATTTAATTTTAAAAAAAAATATTTCGATAATTTTTTTACATTATTCAAAAACTTCCGGTTAGAAATTATATCCATAACTGTACAACCAACTGCCATTGCCAACGGATTACCTCCGAAAGTTGACCCATGAGTTCCTGGTGTCATCGCAGCTGCGACTTTTTTGTTCATTAATACTGCCCCTATAGGAAAACCACCCCCTATACCTTTTGCAATTGGAACTATATCTGGTTTAATTTTAGATTGTTCAAATGCAAAAAAATCGCCTGATCTTCCAACACCATCTTGGACAGAGTCTGCTATAAGTAATATACTCTTTTTATTACATAGTTTTCTTAATTCTCTTAAACAAAAATCTGGTATTACCTTAATTCCGCCCTCTCCCATTATATTTTCAACCATAATCGCAGCCGTATTTTTATTAATTTTTTTTTTTAAAGATTTGTGATCTCCAAATTTAAAATGATCAAATCCAGGGACTTTTGGACCGAAACCCTCTGTCATTTTTTTTGAACCGCTAGCAAAAATGCTTGCAATTGTTCTCCCATGAAAAGAGTTTTTCACACACAAAATTTTATTTTTATTTGGTTTACCAATTGAATAAAAATATCTTCTAGCAACCTTGATTGCAGCCTCAGTAGCTTCTGCCCCACTATTTTGAAACATCACATAATCAGCGAAAGTTTTTTGACATAATTTTTTTGCTAATTTTTCACCCTCTGGAATTTCAAAAGCATTTGAAACATGCCAAAGTTTTTTTGACTGATCTTTTATAGTTTTTATTAATTTCGGATTTGCATGACCTAAACAATTAACAGCTATACCTTGTACAAAATCTAAATATTTAATACCTTTAACAGTATAGAGATAGCTTCCTTTGCCTTTTCTAAAGGATATTTTCTTTCTATTGTAATTTTTTGTTAAATAGCTCATTATTTTTTATTATCTAAAAACTTTTTATAAACAATAATATTTTATACAAGTAAGGATTGAATGTTTTTTATTTTAATTTTTAAAATTTTTGTTGATAACCGTAAATAATTTCTTGGTTAATTCGAATTTATATCTGTATATTGTATATTTATAAATTAATAACACATTATGTGGTACAGATTTTTATGAGTTTATGGACAGAAGAGCGTGTAAAAAAACTACGTGAACTTTGGGGCAAAGGAAATACTGCAAGTCAAATTGCCGAAATTATTGGTGGGATAAGTCGTAATGCAGTAATTGGAAAAGCTCATAGGCTAAACCTTTCTGCAAAAATTAAAACGAGGCTAACAACCAAAAATGAGAATTTTAAACCAAACAATGAAAAAAACCAAAGTAAGTATCGGCAGGGTAGAAGAAACAGGTTTAAATCATTATTAATAGATAAAGACTTTGAGCCTGAAAATCCAAAACAGCTTGAAGAGCTAGATGAAAATTCTTGTAAATGGCCGATTGGCCATCCAAACGAAAAGGATTTTTATTTTTGCGGAAGGACGTCATTAAAAGATTTTTCTTACTGCAAACTCCACTTACTATATGCGTTTCAACCTAAGGGTAAAAAAGAAGAAGTTTCTACCTCTGATAAAGACGAAGCTCAAGAATTTATCGAAAAAAAAATCCAAAGTAGTTAATTATTTAATATTATTTCTATCTAAATTATCAACATTATATTTCTCTGTTGAAAATTGCCCACCTTCTCTCCACATATAAGAGTACTTTTTGACTTCTTTTTTAAAAAAAAGATTACTTGGAATACCAATATCATTGTTAGTTTTATACTTTCCAGATACGATATTATCATATTTTAATAATCTTAATTGATCTTGTGTTAACAAAGGTTTTGGAAACAGCTCAAAAAATTTTGAAGATAAGTTAGCTAAAGTTAATGGCATAGGAATTAGAAATCTTTTTTTTTCAATTAAATTCAAAAGAATTTCCAAAATCTCTTTAAATGTTAAAACCTCAGGACCGACACATTCTATTATTTGAGAATTGTTTTTTTTAGATAAAACATGATAAATAATGTCAGTTAAATCACTACAATGTATAGGTGTAAATTTCGTTTTTCCAGAGTAATAAATTGGAAAAATAGGCAATCTATTTAAAAGTGTCATAAATAAAGTACTAAAATTATCTGAGCTTGAAAAAACTACTGAAGGCCTTAAAATTGTTGCTTTAGGAAAATTATTCATAATATTTTTTTCACCTTCAAGCTTTGAAATAGCATAATTAGAATCCGATGCTTCATTAATACCTAAAGCAGAAAGGTGTAAAAAATTCTCTAAATTATATTTTCTACAAAGCTTGGCTAAAAGGGTTGGAAAAACGGTATGAATATTATGAAAAGTATTTCCCTTTTTACTCTCATATAAAATTCCTATCAAATTTATGCAAAGATCAGCCTCACTAAATAATTTCTCTATTTTGTTTTTATCGTAAATGTTAGACTCTTTAATTTCAATATAACCTGCGTTTGCTTGGGTTTTAATTTTTAAGCCTTTTTGATGAATATTTCTGGTTACTACGGTAACCTTTATATTGTTCTTTGTTAGCTTTCTTATTAAGTTACAACCAATCTGACCACTTCCACCAAAAATTAGACAATTTTTTGCTTTCATATATATATATTCTTTAAATAAATATGGACATTAAACTTCACAAAAACGATTTACCAGATGATTTAGAATTAGGCAATTTAATAGCAGTCGATGGTGAATTTATGGGCCTAAATGTTAGACGTGACCCTCTATGTCTAATACAAATTTCCTCTGGAAAATCAGATGCACACATTGTGCAGCTAGATAGATCAAATTATAAAGCACCAAATTTAATCAAAATTCTTAATAGTGATAAAATTACAAAAATTTTCCATTATGCTAGAGCTGATTTAGCATTTATAAAATTTTACCTTAAAACAGATACTAAAAATATTTTAGATACAAAAATTGCATCTAAATTATCTAGATCCTATTCTGATAATCACTCATTAAAAATACTTATCAAAGAATTTGTAAAAATTGATGTAAGTAAACAATTTCAAAGCTCTGATTTTGGAGGGGAATTAAGTCAATCACAATTAAAATATTGTGCAAACGACGTAATATATCTTCATAAAATCCACGAGGAATTAAATAAAATATTAATAAGAGAAAAGAGATTAGAAATTTACAAAGAATGTTTAAAATTTTTAAAAACAAGAGTCGATCTAGATCTCGCCTTATTTAAAGATGATATTTGGGCCCATTAATGAAAAAAATAAATTATAAAGATATTGCAAAAAATGTCATTAATTTAGAAATCAAAGCTCTAACAAAATTAAAAAAATCATTAAATAAAAATTTTGATAAAGCAGTCAATGCAATTGTAAATTGTCAGTCAAAAATAATTTTATGTGGTGTTGGTAAGAGTGGTATAATAGCTAATAAAATCTCTGCAACCTTATCATCAATCGGTACACCATCTTTTTCACTATCAGCTAATGATTGCTCACATGGTGATATGGGTAGTATTACTAAAAAAGATATTTTGATTCTGATAAGTTACTCTGGCAATTCAATAGAACTTAAAAATATAATAAATTATGCAAATAGAAATAAGGTTCTTCTAATAGGAATAACCTCCAAAAAAAATTCGGATCTTTATAAAAATAGTGATATAAAATTGATTACTCCAGAAGTAAAAGAGGCTGGACTAGACATGGTTCCAACTTCAAGTACAATTAATCAATTAAGTTTGGGAGATGCTTTAGCTATTTCAACTTTAAAAAAAAAAAAAATTAATAATCAAGATTTTAAAAAGTATCATCCCTCTGGAAGTCTTGGTGAAAAATTAAAAACTGTTGAGGATGTGATGTTAAAACAAAATAAAATACCTTTTATAAATGAGAATACATCCATGGATAAAGCATTGAAAATTATGACCAAAAAAGAATTAGGTACTTTAATAGCAAGAAATAAAAGTAATCATACGACAGGAATTATTACTGATGGACAAGTAAGAAGGTTTAATTCAAAAAATATTTCTTTTAATATTTTAAAGGTAAAAGATGTAATGACAAAAAATCCAATCAAAATCGAAAAAAATACTCTTGCTACGAAAGCTCTTTCAATTATGAATGAAAAAAAAATTACAAGCTTGTGTGTTTATAACAAAAATAAAAAAACTATTACAATTGGTATTGTTCATGTCCATAATATTCTGAATAAAAAAATATATTAATATTAATGAATAAAAAAAAGATAGTTCAATTTATATTAATAATTTTTTTACTTTTATTGACTGCAATATTTTATATAAAATATTTTCAAGTAGATAATAAAACATTGAAGAATAAAAAAGAAAATGAAATTAATAATAAAAAAATTAAAGACACAGAAATAGGTAAAGAAAAGAAAGATGCAAATATTATTCAAAATCTAAGATACGTATCAGAAGATTTGCTTGGTAATACTTATATTTTATCAGCAACATCTGCAGAAATAATTGAGGACGAACAAGATAACGTCAATCTATTTAATGTAGAGGGTGAAATAATTCAAAATAATGATGGAAAAATTGAAATAACCTCAGACACTGCTAAATACAATAGGCAAAACAATAACACTTTATTTAAAGAAAATGTTTTAGTTTTATATGGAAATCAGAATATTAGAGCAAATATAGTAAAAATTGACTTTACTCAAAATTCAATAGAAATATTAGAAAATGTTCATTATACCAATGAAAATCTAGAAATGTTTGCGGATATTGTTGAAATAGATTTATTAAAGAATAAATTAAAAATTTCTATGAAAGATCAAAAAAATAAAATTCTGGTTTCAGAAGAAAATTAATTATGGCAGTTATAAAAAAATTTAGAATAAAAAATTTTAAAAAAAAAACAGAGGTTCTTAAACTAGAAAAAATATCTGTTTATTTTAGTAAACGTAAAATTTTAGAAGATTTAAATATCAATTTACAGCAAGGAGAAATTCTTGGATTATTGGGCCCTAATGGTGTAGGAAAATCGACAATATTTAATATTATAACTGGATTAATAAAGCCAAATTATGGATCCATATATATAGATAATAAAAATATAACAAATGATCCTATATTTCACAGAACTAAGAAACATAAAATTGGATATGTTCCGCAATATGGTGGTTATTTTCACGATCTTACTCTACGGGAAAACCTTAATGCAATAAGTGAAATCGTGATTGAAGATAAGAAATTAAGGGATGAAAAAATTAATTTATTAATATCTAAGTTCGAGCTTGAGGCTCTTCAAAATATAAAAGCTGAGTTTTTGTCTGGTGGACAAAAAAAACGATTAGTTATCTCTTTAGCTTTGTTAAGTGATCCTAAAATCTTATTATTAGATGAACCATTTGCTGCTTTAGATATAATGACTATAAAAAACCTACAACAAATCATAGTTGATTTACAAACTCAAAATAATATTTCAATAATTCTATGTGACCATCAAGCCAGAGATCTATTGTCGTGTGTTGATTTAGCTGTAGTTTTATCCAACGGCAAAGTAATTGCAAAAGATACACCAAATAATCTTATAAAAAATATTGCTGCGCAAAATGCTTATTTTGGCGACTCCTTTAAAATAAATTAGTGTCTGGAATGTCCTATATATTAGTGAGAAAAAAAATTAAACCTTATAATAAAAAAATTATTATGGAAGGTGATAAAAGTCTTTCTATTAGATGGGCGCTAATATCGTCACAATCTTTTACAAAATGTAGATCCTCTAATTTGTTAATGTCAGAAGATGTAATTAACACTTTAAATTGTCTTAAAAAACTTGGTGTAAAAATAAGATTAACTAAAAATTTTTGTGAAATTGATGGAGTTGGATTAAATGGTTTCAATTATAAAAAAAAATTATTACTAAATGCTGGAAATTCTGGAACTTTAAGTAGGCTAATCATGGGTCTTTTAGTTCATGCTAAAAATAATATTAAACTCACTGGAGACAAAAGTTTATCTAAAAGAGATTTTTTTAGAGTCACAGAACCGCTAGAAAAATTTGGAGCAAAGTATTTTACCAATTTTGGTAAGCTCCCAATTATTATAAAGGGTACAAATACTCCATTGCCAATTAATTATCGTGAAACGAGGGGATCCGCGCAGTGTAAAAGTGCAGTTATGCTTGCTGCATTAAACACAAAAGGTGAAACGATTATAAAAGCAAAGAAATCAAGAGATCATAGTGAATTACTTTTTAAATATTTAAGATTACCAATAAAAATCTTAAAAAAAAAAAGATACGATTTAATTCGAATTAAAGGTGGAAAAAAAATACCAGCATTAAATTATAAAATACCAGCTGACATTAGTTCTAGTGCTTTTTTTATAGTTTTAACAGCATTAGCCAATAACTCGAAGTTAAAAATAAAGAATGTAAATATTAACCCATCTAGAATAGGTGTTTTAATAATCTTAAAAATGATGGGTGTCAAAATTCTTCAAGAGAATAAAAGAGTTTATAAAGGAGAAAAAATTGCTGATTTAATAATCAAAAGTTCAAAAAAATTTAAACCAATAAATTGTCCAACAAAACTTAATAGTGCTACAATTGATGAGTTTTTATTGATATTTCTAGTGGCCGCAAAAGCAAATGGAGTTTCATATTTTAAAAATTTGTCAGAACTAAATCAAAAAGAAAGTCCAAGACTTAAATGGGGATCAAAAATTTTAAATAAAATTGGTATTAGGAACGTTATTACCAAAGATACCATAAAGATTTATGGAAACCCAAATCTTAAAATAAATAAAAAAATAATAATTAAAAACTTTTTAAAAGATCACAGAGTTTTTATGACAAGTGTTATTGCGTCACTTACATTTGGGGGTGAATGGCAAATATACAATAGAGATTCAATTAACACCTCATTCCCATCATTCCTTAAGAAAATTGAGCTTTTAGGTGCGAGGCCGAAATATTCATAATTGAATTAAAAAAACTTAAAATACTTGAATTTATTTGATAATTTCTGAATTTATTCAATTATTTAGTAAAATTCATTGTTGATTAAAATCATTATTTTATCTAAAAGAGCGATGTTTTTAAAAATTAAAATTAGATTGTATTAATGGAAATATATAAAGATCTTTCAAATCCTGAGTCAAAAGAATTTGAGAAATTATTAAATACACAACTTTCAAAAATAACTATTGAAGAAGGCAAAATCATTGAAGGTAAAATAAATAAAATCACAGAAAAATTTGTATTTTTACTTATTGAGGGTCTTAAAAGTGAGCCTGTGGTTGATATTAATGAACTTAAAAGTATAGGCCTTTCAGGTAATATAAAAGTTGGTGAGACTATTCCTGTTCTATTAGAAAAAATTGAGGATAAAAATGGTGAGGTGGTTGTATCCGCAAGCAAAGCTCAAAAAATTAAAGGTTGGGATAAACTTGTTGAGGCTTATGAAAAAAAAGAACCAATTATGGGAAAAATAACATCTAAATGTAAAGGTGGATGTATCGTAGAACACTTGGATACAGGTTCATTAATGTTTTTACCAGGTTCACAGATAAGTGACAAGCCTCTTAAAGATATTAGTCATCTAATGAATGAACCACAAAAATTTGCTTTAATTAAACTTGATAAAGTAAGAGGTAATGCATGTGTATCGAGAAGAGAAATTATTTCCTCTTTCAAAAAAGAGGATAAAGCAAAAATTATAGAAAAGTTTAAAGTTGGAGATATAATTAAAGATGCAGAAGTAAAAGGTTATAGTTCATTTGGATGTTTCTTTAATGTTAATAATGAGTTAGATGTTTTAGTACATTTACAAGAAATTTCTTACAGCAGAGTTAATCATCCTGATGAAGTTTTTAATATTGGGGAAAAACACGATCTCAAAGTCATCAATGTAGATAAAGAAAAACTACAAGTTGGTTGCTCTGTAAAACAATTATCACCAGATCCTTTTGAACATATTGAAAATTATGAATTAAAAAAAATCTATAAAGCTAAAGTTGTAAAAATAATGGACTTTGGTGCATTTTGTGAATTAGAACCTGGTTTAACAACTCTGCTTCATTCTAGTGAACTCAGCTGGACAAAAAAAAATGCTTCTGCAAAGAAAATGTTTAAAATAGGAGATGAAATTGACTGTGTGATTACTGAAATTGATAAAGAAAAAAGACGTGTAGCAATTTCACATAGACTTGCTCAAGATAACCCATTCGAAATATTTGAAAAGAAATTTCCAGTTGGCACTTTAGTAGAGGGAGTAGTTGTTAACAAAAATGATTACTCATTATTCTTAAGTATGGAAAATTTAGAAATTGATGCATTTCTCCACTGCAACGACTTAACTTATTCAAATAATGGTGAAGAAGAATTACAAAAATATAAGAAAGGCGACAAGCTTAAAGTCAAAGTTTTAGAAATTAAACCTCATGATCAAAAAATTAGGGTTGGTCTTAGACAAACCCAGCCAGATCCATTCAATTGGTTCAAGGATAAAAAGATTAGCCAGATAATAACTGTAAAAATTATTACAACTGATAACAAAGGTTTAATTGTAAGACCTGAAGGTTGTGAAATGGATTTCATAATTAAAAAAAACCAAATTGCAATAAATTCAGCAGACGCTCGACCATCGAGATTTACAGGTGGTGAAAGAATTGACTGTGCAATTTCAGATATAGATTTTGATAAAAGAAAGGTATCTCTTAGTATAAGACTGCTAGAAGAATTAGAAAAAAAAGAAGCTTTAGAAAAGTATGGTGCAGAAGATTCAGGAAAAAACCTTCCTTTTTCATCATTGTCAAAAGATTTAGATAAAAAAAGTGATAAATAGAAACTTAATTCAAAAATAAAATTGGCTATTGTTAAATCAGACCTTTTAAAACAATTATCAAAAAATTATCCAAACTTTTTAAAAAAGGATTTAGAAAAATTTACTGATATAATTCTTAATGAAATCAAAAAAAGTTTAAAACGAGGAGAGAGAGTAGAATTGAGAGGTTTTGGAGTTTTTTCAAGGAAAATTCAAAAAGCTCGAATTTCCAGAAACCCGAAAACAAATGAAAAAGTGAATACTCCTGAAAAAAAAACAATTCACTTCAAAATGTCAAAAGATTTGTTTAAAATTTTAAACAATGAAAAAAAATAAAATATTTGTTGCTTGTGATAGCAGTAATATTTTAAAAATTAAAAAAATTCTAAGAGAAACAAAAAATAAAAAAATTAAAGTTGGATATAAATTTGGATTAGAGTTTTTAAACTCAAAAAATGGGAGACGTTTTTTATCCAAAATAAAGAATAAGACAATATTTGCAGATCTTAAGATCCATGACATCCCAAATACTTGTGTATCAACAATTAAAGCAATTAAAGATTTAAATATAAATTACTTAACTATTCATATTAGTTCTGGCTTAGAGGCTTTAAAAGCCTGTAAAAAAATATCAGGAAAAACAAAATTAATAGGTGTCACAACATTAACTTCTTTAAATAATAAATCTTTAAAAGAGATTGGTTACAGCAAAAATATTAATCAACTTGTATCTCATCAAGTAAAATTGGCAAAAAAGGCTAACTTAGATGCTGTTGTGTGCAGTGCGCATGAAGTCAAGATTGTTAAAAAATTCTTCAAAAAAGAGATCATTACCCCAGGAATAAGATTTAATACTAAAGCAGATGATCAAAAAAGAGTTCTTACTCCAAAGCAGGCATACAAAAATGGTAGTGATTGGCTTGTAATAGGAAGGCCTATAACAAAAGGCAATATAAAAAAAAATATCCAATCATTAGTTGATCATTTAAACAAATGATCAGAGATTTAAAAATTTGTGGGATCTCAGATCCTAAAACTTTGAATTATATTTTAAATCATCCACATCCGCCAAAATTTATTGGTTTCATCACAAATTATAAAAAAAGCAAAAGATATGTCACATATGACAATTTAAAAAATTTGATAAATGTTGATAAAAAAAAAACTCTTTTTGTTTCTGTACTTGTAAGTCCAACGAATGAATTACTAGAGAAAATTAAAGATCTTAATTTTGATTATTACCAACTTTATGATGTTGACCCTGTCAGAACTTTTGAAATCAAAACAAAATACAAAATTAAGATAATTTCAGCACTTACGATTTCAAATAAAGAAGATGTAGATAAATATAAAGATTATCTAAAAATCTCAAATATAATTCTTTTTGACTCAAAAGGTTACCATAAGTCTGAGAGCTTTGATCATAATCTATTAGAACAGGTGCCTAATGAAGTAAATAAAATGATTGCAGGAAATATTCAAATAGATGATATTCCTAATTTTAAAAATAAAGACTTCATAATTGATTTATCTGGATCAATTGAAAATAATGAGGGAAAAAAAGATGTTAATAAAATTGATAGATTATTGAGATTATTTGCAAAACCATGAAACTTAAAAAAGGAATACCAGTTATAGATCAAGGCGATAGACTTGGATTTTGGGGTGGTAAATTTGGAGGAAATTTTGTCCCTGAAACATTAAAAAAACCTATAGAGGATTTAGAAATTCTTTTTAATAAACTCAAGAAAGATAGAAATTTTATCAAAGAGAGAGATAAATATTTTAAAAATTGGGTTGGTAGTCCTACTCGTTTTATCAAATTAGAAAATTTAACAGAGTATGTGGGTGGGGCTCAAATTTGGTCTAAAGTTGTATCTGATGCAAATGGAGGCGCGCACAAAATTTATAATGCAACTGTCCACTGTTTGCTTGCAAAACGTTCTGGAAAAAAAGTAATTTGTGGAGACACTGGTGCTGGGTATGCAGGTAAAATGTTAAGTATGTCAGCCAAAAAATTTGGTTTAAAATGCAAAATTTTCATGGGTGCAAAAGATATTCAAAGGCAACAACCCAATGTAAGAGCGATGAAAAAAAATGGGGCAGAGGTCATTCCTGTATACTCTGGAAGTCAAACTCTCGTAGATGCAGTGTCTGAGTGCATGCGTTATTGGGTTGCAAATTGTGATAAAGTGGCAATGTGTGTTGGTAGCACTGTTGGCCCAGCTGTTTTCGTTCGTATCTGTGGATGGAGTACAAGTCAAATATCAAGAGAATTGAAAACTCAATTAGTTGATGAGTTTGGGTCAGTTCCAAAAAAACTCAAACTTTATAATTGTGTTGGAGGAGGAAGTTCTAGTTTTGGTTTTTGGAATGAGTTTATGGATTATGATAAAAAACAGTGTGAATTTATTGGTGTAGAAGCTGGTGGACCAGCAAAAAGTAAAAAACATGCAGCTCCACTAACATATGGATCTAAAATAGGAATTCTTCATGGTGCAGCACAATATGTAAATCAAAATACTGATGGTCAAATAGAGGAAACAGAATCAATTTCTGCTGGACTAGATTATCCAGGTATTTCTCCACTTCATTGTTTTCTTAAAGACACAAAAAGAGCAAGATACACTGCCGCAAGTGATGAAGAAGCTTTAAGAGCATACAAACTGGTAACAAAGTTTGAAAAATTAAGACCTTCCTTGGAACCAAGTCATGCTTTCTCAGTTGCAATAGCAGAGGCAAAAAGATTTAGCGAGGATACAATTGTTGTAGTAAATAGTTGTGGAGATGCTTACAAAGATCGAGCAATAATAGAGAGACGATTGGGAAAAAAATATGTCTAATCCAATCAGTTATGCATTTAAAAAAGCTAAAAGTGAAAAAAGGCCTGCTCTGTTAACTTATACCGTAGCTGGAGATAGTTCAAAAAAGCAATCCTTGGAAATATTAAAATCAATCTCCAAAAAGGTTGATATATTGGAGATTGGTGTACCTCACAACACCCCAGTTGCCGATGGAAGTCAAATTCAAACAAGCTCATATAGAGCAATCAAAAATGGAATTAAGGTAAATGATATTTTTAAAATTGTAAAAGATTTTAAAAAATTTGATAAGTATAAACCGGTTATATTGATGGGGTACTATAATATGATCTTTCAACATGGTGAAAATGAATTTCTAAGAAAATGTAAAATTTCAGGAGTAAATGGATTAATAGTTGTAGATTTGCCTTGGCCTGAAAATAAGAAATTTGCAAGTAAATGTAAAAAAAGATCAATATTTTTTATTCAACTACTATCACCGACTACTACTAAAAATAGGTTAAAAAAAATAATTAAAGACTCACATGAAATGATTTATTTCATATCTATGCTTTCTACTACTGGAGGAAAGCTTAAAGTTTCCTCTAAAGAAATATTGTCTAACTATTATAAAATAAAAAAAATCAACTCGAAAAAAAA
>JACWEH010000010.1 GCA_014653585.1 Pelagibacterales bacterium SAG-MED38
AAAAATAATCTTTGTTTTTTTTGTAATTGATTTTAATAAACTTTCTAAATCTACTCGAAGATTTTTTGTTGCTGATCTTTTAATAACTCCACCACTTATTTTGGAATAGATTTCAAACATTAAAAAGCTATGCTTTGGAATAATAACCTCATCACCTTTGTTTAAAAATAGCTGACATGCAATACCAAGTATCTCATCTGAACCGTTTCCAACAAAAAGATTGCTGTTCTTTAATTTAAAACTTTTAGAGATAGCTTCCTTTAACTCGATACAATTACCGTCAGGATACTTATTTGTCTTAAGTCGGCTTTCTGAAATAGCTTTCTTTACTTTAATACTGGGTCCAAAAGGTGATTCATTAGAAGACACTTTAACTACATTTTTTTTTACCTGGAATTGATGAAATTCCACCTTCATAGATATTAATATTTTTTAAATTTTTCATATAATAATTGGGTATAAATAGGTGAATATTGTTTATTTTGAAAGAAAATCTTTGAAATATTTAATCTTCTAATTTGACATTACTGATTTGAATATATAATACAGTGACTGCGCCGATTTGAGCACAGCTTGCGGGCGCTGTAAAAATGCAGCTAAAGAGGTATATAAACCACCAAACTTAGTTGTTAGGTGGTTTTTTTTTGGATTAAACAAAATGAATGAAAATAAAATAGTAGAATTAGCAACAGAACAGGCCCTTGTACTGGATTGTGGTAAATCACTGAAAAGCTTTAAAACAGCTTATACAACATACGGCAAATTAAATGATGCCAAAGATAATGCTATTTTGATTTGCCACGCTCTTACTGGTGATCAGTATGTTGCGAGCAATCACCCAATTACAAAAAAAGAGGGATGGTGGTCATATATTGTTGGTCCTGAAAAGCCTATTGATACAAATAAATTTTTTGTAGTCTGTCCAAATGTCATTGGTGGCTGCATGGGGTCAACTGGTCCAAAAGAAATAAATTCAGAAACTGGTAAAGTATATGGTACAGATTTTCCAGTTATTACAATTGCTGATATGGTGAGAGCTCAAAAGCTCCTTATTGACTATTTAGGTATTGAAAAAATTTTTTGCGTGACTGGTGGCTCAATGGGGGGAATGCTAGTTCTTGAATGGCTATCAAAATTTCCTGAGATGGTTCATTCTGCTATTCCAATCGCAACCGCAACAAACCATTCAGCACAGAATATTGCATTAAATGAACTTGCTAGACAATCTATTATGGCTGATCCAAATTGGAATTCAGGTAACTATTATAATTCTGACAATAAACCTCTAAAGGGTCTTTCAGTTGCGAGAATGGCCGCACACATCTCGTATCTGTCTAAAGACGCTTTGCACAGTAAGTTTGGAAGAAATCTGCAAGATAAGAGTAGTTTAGATTATTCTTTTGATGCCGATTTCCAAATTGAAAGTTATTTAAGGCACCAAGGATTTACATTTGTAGACCGCTTCGACGCCAATAGTTATTTATATATAACTCGTGCAATGGATTATTTTGATGTTTCATCAAGTAATGATGGATCGCTAATTGAATCATTCAAAAATACTGTCTCAAAAGTTCTATGTATTTCTTTTACAAGCGATTGGCTTTACCCAACCTCAGAGAATAAAAAAATTGTAAAAGTATTTAATACTCTAGGAATAAATGTAAGTTTTATTGAGATTGAAACTGATGGTGGACATGATTCATTCCTACTTGAAGAACCAAAGCTTTTTGAAGCTATGCAAGGATTTATTAAATCAACTTATGAAAATTTATGAGCTTAATTAATGAAAAAAAAGACTTCAAGATTATTGCTGATCTAATACCAGCTAATTCATCCGTAATTGATGTGGGCTGTAACGATGGTTCGTTACTAGAATTCTTAAAAGAAGAAAAAGACATTAATGGTAGAGGAATGGAGATTGACCAACAAAAAGTTCAACTCTGCCTTTCGAAAGGAATTTCAGTAATTGAAGGTGATGCTGATTTAGACTTATATGATTATCCAGATAATTTGTTTGATTACTCAATACTTACTTACACCTTACAGGCAACAAAGAGTCCAAAAAATGTTTTGTCAGAATTGGTTAGAATTTCTAGTAAGGCAATAATTTCATTTCCTAATTTTGGTCATTGGAAAATTGCTACAAGCCTATTAATTAAAAGAAAAATGCCCATCAGTGAAAAATTAAGTTACTCGTGGCATGAAACTCCCAATCTTCACTTTTGTACAATTAATGATTTTATTGATTTGTGTGAAGAGGCAGGAATTAGAATCGAAAAACAAGCAAATTTAAAAACAAACAGGCTAAATAAATTTTATGGAAAAAATCTCTTGAATAGTTATTTTAATGAAGTTGGTTTATTTTTAGTTTCAAAGATAAAAAATTAATATGTTTAAAACTCTAATTGTTAAGTGCCTATCTGATAATTATGCTTACGTATGCTACAATGAAAATAATGAAGCATTTGTAGTAGACCCATCTGAAGCTGGTCCTGTCATTGATTGCTTAGAAAAAAATAATTTAAAATTAAAATATATTTTAAATACACATCATCATTTTGATCATGTTGGTGGAAATTATGAACTTAAAGAAAGATATAAATGTAATATTGTAGGCAGTGAAAAAGATAAAGATAGAATTCCCGGAATCGATATTTTCCTTAAAGAGGGAGATAAGTGGCAGTTTGGCGATATAGAGTCTGAGATTTTTGAAATCTCAGGACACACAGTTGGTCATATTGCATTTTATTTTCATAGAGAGAAGTCTGTTTTTACCGGTGATACTCTATTTTCCCTTGGTTGTGGGAGACTTTTTGAGGGCACTCCTAAAATGATGTGGGAGTCATTAAAAAAAATTAGGGATTTGCCAGATGAAACAAATATATATTGTGGACATGAATATACTTTAAGCAACGCCAAATTTATCTACTCAATTATACCTAGCGAAGAGTTAAAGAGTAAAATTAATGAACTAGAAAACTTATATTCAAAAAATTTAGCTTCCATCCCCTCTACAATTCAGGAGGAAAAAAAATTGAATATTTTTTTACAAGCTGACAATAGTCAAATCAGCGAGGCTTTAGGTATTATAGAAGAGAGTCCTGAGAACGTATTTAGCCATATACGAAATCTTAAAGACAATTTTTAAGAGAAGTACTGGCCACCGTTTGCAGATATGGTCGAACCGGTTATAAATCCAGCATCATCGCTTGCAAGAAATGTCACAATCCTAGACACTTCATCAACCGTGCCTAATCTACCAATTGGTATTTGTGCTAGAATTCCTTCCATTACTTTTTCTGGAGTATCAGCAAGTAATTCAGTACTAATATAGCCTGGTGCAACAGCATTAACTGTTATGTTCTTTCTTGCTGTCTCCTGGGCAAGTGCTTTAGTAAAACCAATTACTCCTGCTTTTGCTGCACTATAATTCACAACACCCATTTGGCCCTTCTGCCCATTGATTGATGAGATTGAAATGATTCTTCCAAATCCTTTTTCTCTCATGCCATCTAATACGCATCTTGTCATATAAAAAACTGAATCTAAATCAACTCTAATAACATCATCCCATTGCTCAATTGTCATTTTATGTGTCATTGCAGCTTTAGTAATGCCAGCATTGTTAACAAGAATGTCAACAGCTCCTAATTTTTCAACTACTTGTTTAACGCCATCTTCACATGCAGCTGGGTCAGCTACATTCCATTTAAAGACCTCTACTCCATTTTCAGACGAAAATTTATCTGCAGCTTCAGAATTTGATCCATATGTTGCAGCAACTTTACATCCGCTGTTTTTTAGTGCTATGGATATTGCCGCACCAATTCCTCTTGTTCCGCCAGTTACTAATGCTACTTTTGTCATAATTTTCTCCTATTTATCTTTCAACGCATAAAGCGACACCCATGCCCCCGCCAATACACAGTGTTGCAAGGCCTTTTTTTGCATCTTGTCTCTTCATTTGATTTAATAACGTCACTAGAATTCTAGCTCCAGAGGCACCTATTGGATGACCAATTGCAATAGCTCCACCATTTACATTAACTTTAGAAGTATCCCAGCCCATTTCTTTATTTACTGCACATGATTGGGCAGCAAAAGCTTCATTAGACTCAATCAAATCTAAGTCGCCAACATTCCATCCAGCTTTTTCTAGAGCTTTTCTGCTCGCTGGTATTGGACCAGTACCCATTATTGAAGGATCAACTCCAGCACTTGCCCATGAAACAATACGTGCGATAGGTTCTATATTTTTTTTCTTAACTTCATCTCCAGACATAACAGTCATTGCTGCAGCGCCATCGTTAATTCCACTGGCATTGGCCGCTGTTACAGTACCTTCTTTTGAAAAGGCTGGTCTTAGAGTCGCAATTTTCTCTAACTGTACATTATCTTTTATGTATTCATCGTTATCAAAGACAACAGTTTCTTTTCTTGATTTTATTTCAACTCCAACAATTTCATCTTTAAATACACCATCAGATTTTGCCTTGCATGCTCTCTTTTGAGATTCAACGGCAAATTCGTCTTGTTGATCACGAGTTATTTGCCATTGTTGAGCAACATTCTCAGCTGTTGTGCCCATATGATAACCATTGAAAGCGTCCCAGAGACCGTCTTTAATCATTGAGTCCACCATTTGGTTATCTCCCATTTTTGTTCCATTTCTTAAATGAGAACAATGAGGAGATTGACTCATAGACTCCTGGCCACCAGCAACAATAATATTTGCATCATTGTTCATGATGGCTTGATACGCTAAAGCTACGCTTCTTAGTCCTGATCCACAAACTTGATTTACAAGCCATGCTGGTGTTTCTTTATTTAAACCTGCATTTATTGCTGCTTGCCTTGCTGGATTCTGACCAGTCGCAGCGGTTAATACTTGACCTAGTATAACTTCCTCCACTTCAGAAGCCTCGACGTTAGACCTAGCAATAGCTTCCTTAATTACAATTTTGCCCAAGTCATGAGCAGGCATGTTTGCTAATGATCCATTAAAAGAACCGACAGCTGTTCTAACAGCAGATGTGATAAAAACTTCATTCATAAATATACCTCTTTAAGCGCCAATATCTGGCAAATTTTCTGATCTGAGGGCATCAAGATAACTTGCCGACTGTATTTTGCAACTATTATTTAAGGTTATCATCAGTGGGTTTCCTGTAGGAATTTCAAGTTTCACTATATCTTTGTCTGAAACAGAAAAAAGATATTTGCAAAGAGCACGCAAGCTGTTTCCATGTGCTGAAATAATAGTAGTATTTTTTAGTACTATTGGCTTTATGTTATTCTCCCAGTATGGGATTACTCTTTCATAAGTATCTGCTAAACATTCTGTTAAAGGCAAATTTGAAATTCCCTTGTATAAAGGATCAAGTTTCGGGTTCATCTCACTATCAGTATTTAACGCTGGTGGAGGAGTATTATATCCCCTGCGCCATTTCAGAAATTGCTCTTCTCCATATTTCTCTTTAACTTCATTTTTATTTAAACCTTGAAGAGCACCATAGTGCCTTTCATTTAATTCCCATGCATAATTTACTTCAATATCATATAATTTTAAATTTTTTAGTATTATGTTCAGTGTTTCTTGAGCTCTCTTTAAGTATGAAGTAAATGCTACTGTAGGACGAAGATTTACATTTGAAATTAACTGAGCAGCCTTTAATGCTTCGCTCGTTCCTTCAGAGTCTAAATCGACATCAACCCAGCCAGTAAATATATTTTTTTTATTCCAAACACTTTTACCGTGCCTGATTAGTATTAACTGATTAGACACTAAGAATTAACTTGATTAACAATTTTGTTGTTGAGGAGATAATCAGCTATTTGTTCTGCTATCTGTACTGCAACTTTTTCTTGGGCTTCAGCTGTGCTTGCGCCAATATGTGGGGTCATTACAACATTCTGCATTCCACTAAAAATACTATCTGTTTGTGGCTCAGTTTCATAAACATCACAACCATATCCAGCTAAGTTTTCTGCATCTAAGGCTAATTTGAGGTCATGCTCATTTACAATGCCACCTCTTGCACAATTAATAATAATTGCAGTTTTTTTCATTTTAGTTATTGACTGACTATTGACCATATACTTTGATTTATCTGATAATTTGTTGTGAAAAGTAATGATGTCTGATTTTGCAATTAATTCATCAAAAGAAAGATTACTTAAACCATATTTACTTTCGTCACTGGATGAAAGTGAAGAGCTATTTACAACAACATTCATGCCATAAGCTTTTGAAATTTCACAAATCTTCTTTCCTATATTTCCAAATCCCACGATACCAATTGTCTTTCCTAACATTTCAGAGCCAATAAATTTCTTTTTTTCCCATTTTTTATTGTGCATTGATTGATTGGCATTTGTTATATTTCTCATTAATGCATGAATTATAGAAAATGTGAGCTCAGCAGTGGCTTGTACATTTCCAAGTGGAGTGTTCATTACCACTATATTTTTCTTTGATGCTGCCTCAAGGTCAACGTTATCAACGCCAACTCCTGGTCGCCCAATTACTTTTAAATTTTGAGCATTTTCAATAATTTTTTCAGTGACTGTGACAGCTGATCTTATTACAAGACCTGAGTAATTTCCAATTTCAGCACAAATTTCGTCTTCACTCAATCCGACCTTTTGATCATATTCTATTTTATATTTATCAAAAACTCCAAATACAGCATTAGATACATTATCTGCAATTAGAACTTTATTCATTTTTGGAAGTTTGATTTTGTAGATGAATACGCCCAATCAATCCATGGGAGAACTAACTCAACATTTTTATTTTCAACCGTAGAGCCTCCCCAAATTCTAATTCCTGGTGGCGCTGTTTTGTATGAGTTTAAATCGTAACCAGCTTCGTTCGTTTCTAATTGGGAGCATACTTCAGCCATAAACTTTTTCTGATCATCACTACTCAAAGATTTAAACCACTCATCTTTTGGTATGATACATATGGATGTACAAGACCTTGTTTCTGGATCCTTTGCCAAAAATTCAAAATTTTCACTTGTTTCAATCCAATCACTTACAATTTTTAAATTATTTTCCGATATTTCTATTAATTTTGAAATTCCGCCAACTTCATTTGACCAATTAAGAGAATTTAAAACATCCTCTACACTTATCATTGAGGGAGTATTAATTGTAGCTCCAGAAAAAATTCCAGATATTAATTTTTGATTTTGCGCTAATCTAAATACTTTTGGAACGGGCCATGGTGGCGTATAGCTTTCGAGTCGCTCTACAGCTCTAGGTGATAGAATTAGCATTCCATGAGCTGCTTCACTGCCTAAAACTTTTTGCCATGAATATGTAACCACATCAAGTTTTGGCCAATCCATTTCCATTGAAAAAACCGCAGAGGTAGCATCACAAATAGTTAATCCCTTGCGATCATCACTTATCCAATCAGTATTTTTAATTCTTACTCCTGCAGTAGTTCCATTCCATGTAAATACTATATCATTATCGGGGTTACTCTTAGAAAAGTCGGGTATATCTCCATAATCAGCTTTAACTAGAATTTTATTTTCAAGGGGCAGTTGTTCACCCGCATCAATATTCCAGTCATGTCCAAAATTTTCCCAAGAATACACCTCAACACCTCTCTGGCCCAGCATGCACCACATAGCCATCTCCACTGCACCTGTATCTGAAGCAGGTACAATTCCTATTAAGTAGTCGTCAGGTATTTGAAGTATTTCTCTCGACTTGTTAATAACCTCTTGTAATTTTTTAACCGCTGCGCCAGAACGATGTGATCTTGACAAGGCTGCATCTTTTAACTTGTCTAATGACCATCCTGGAGGCTTTGCACAAGGTCCAGATGAAAAGTAAGGGTAATGTGGTTTTGATGTTGGTTTTTCCATTTTATATATCCATTAATAAATTTACCAAGCCGTCTGCAGGCTTTGGGTCAAAGTAAGTAGATTTTTTAGGCACTATCTTACCTCTATCTGCTATGGACATTATCTTTTTCATCGGCATTGGGCAAATGAAAAATCCAATATCAGCTCTTCTTGAGTCTACCTCTTTCATTAATTTTTTGTGAACGCTGAGTCCAGGTAGATTAATAACAGAGAGAAGGGAGTTGTTCTGTTTTTTATTAGCGATATTTTTTATAATTATTTTTTCAACTATATCTATATCAGTTTCATATTTTGAATATATTTTAGGATCTGATCTAAGCGAAACGCTATACCAAAATTTATTCAAATATATCATCAGATCGCCAGGTTCAATAGGATTTTGAAACCTAGATTTTTTTGAGACTATGAATTTTTTACTTAATGTATCTATAAATTTCTTTGAATTAAATTTATTGAACTTTGCTAATCGATGAAAACTTAGAATATTTACTGACTGCTCATCAAAAATTGCTGTTAAAAGATTTATTCTCTTTTTTTTCCTCGAGCCGCCATTTATTTTTTTGTCAAGGCTTTCAATTGCAGCGAATCGATGATGCCCATCAGCGATATAATATTTTTTAATACTAGATAATTTTTTTGCTATCAACTTAATGTCTTTAATATTATCAACTTTCCATAATGAGCGAGTTGTGCCTCCAGCAGACTTAAATTTATAAAGTGGCTTTTTAATTTTATATTTTGAAAAAATCAAATTCATATTAATTTTATCTTTATATGAAAGATAAACAGGGCCAATTTGCATCTTAGTGTGCTCTATTGTCTCTAGTATAGAATTTGAACGTGCCTTATAAATTGCTTCATGTTTTAAAATTCTTTTATTTCTTCTATCAAATTCAATTGAAGCTACTATACCGAACTGACTTTTATTATATTTATTTAGACAATATACGTAGAAAGATTCACTTTTTTCCTGAACAATGATTTTATTTTTAATCATTGCATCCAAATGATCATAAGCATGCTTTTTAGAATTTTTCCTAGATATATTCGGATAAAATGCTTTGGGACTTACAACGTTAAGGAAATTATACTCTGATTGGTTTAGTATTTTTTTTAGTTGTTTATCTGTTAGATTATCAAATGTTGGCAAGACCACCTCTTCCACACGTGGCTTCAATGGCCTGTACGCCTTAAATGGTTTTACCAAAAATACCATAATCGGATAAATTAATTAAAATAGAACTAGCAAGATATATATACGTAAATTTTATGCTTAAAAACCATTGATTTTAAGTTTTTTTAACAGAATTATGGCTATTGACAGCTGAAAAGTGGGGTATATATTCAGCCAGACTTAAAAAATCAAAATCAAAATTATTATGTTTGCAATTATCTCAACTGGTGGGAAACAATATAAAGTAAGCCAGGACACCATTCTAACAGTTAACAAGCTTGAAGGTAAAGATGGTGACAAAATAACAATAGATGATGTGTTGTTTGCTTGTGACGGCGACAAGTTTTCTATTGGTTCTCCTCAAATTGACGGAGCCAAAATAAATGCTGAGATAGTAAAGCAAGACCGAGATAGAAAAATATTGGTTTTTAAGAAGAAAAGAAGAAAAAATTATAGAAGACTTAATGGACATAGACAGGATATTACTTTCTTAAAAGTTAATTCATTAGATATTCCTGGGTTTGCTGCAGTAAAAGCAGCCAAGAAGGTTTCTGCAAAAGAGGAAACTAAAAGTGAAGACGTTGCTGTGAAAAAAAAGGCAGTAGCAAAGAAAAAGGTAACAAAGAAAAAGGGTGAATAAGAATGGCTACTAAAAAAGCTGGTGGTTCGTCGAGAAATGGAAGAGATTCCGCAGGCAGAAGATTAGGAATCAAGAAGTATGGTGGTGAACAGGTTATACCTGGCAATATTATAGCGAGACAAAGAGGCACTAAATGGCACCCAGGTGATAATGTTGGCTTGGGTAAAGATCATACAATTTTTTCACTTGTTGATGGAATAGTAAGATTTGGAAAAAAGAAAAATGGCAGAACATTCATTTCTGTTGATACCAAAAAATAAAAAGTAAAAACTTTTTCATAAATTATATTTCAAAAAAATGAAGTTCATTGATGAAGCTAAAATCTTTATAAAGAGCGGCGATGGCGGTGATGGTTGCCTGAGTTTTAGAAGAGAAAAATATATTGAATTTGGAGGACCTGATGGTGGCAATGGAGGTAAGGGAGGTGATATTGTTATTGAGGGTACTAAGTCATTAAATACCTTAGTGGATTATAGATTCCAAAAACACTTCAAAGCTCAAAAAGGCCGAGGGGGCGCCGGTAGAAACAGAACAGGTGCTGCTGGCAAGGACATGATTCTAAAAATTCCTGTTGGAACAGAAATATTACAAGATGATGAGATTCTTGCAGATATAGTAAATGATGAAAAAATGATTCTTTTCCCAGGTGGAGAGGGCGGTAAAGGAAATATAAATTTTAAATCTTCAACAAATAGAGCGCCAAGAAAAACAACTCCTGGTGAAAAAGGCTATGAGGCAGAGGTTGTTCTAAGACTAAAAATTTTAGCAGACGCAGGCTTGGTTGGTTTTCCAAATGCAGGAAAATCAAGTTTATTGAGAAAAATATCTGCCGCTAAACCAAAAGTTGCTGATTATCCATTTACAACTCTTGACCCTAAATTAGGAGTTGTTCGAAAAGGTGATGAGGAGATTGTGGTTGCAGATATACCCGGATTAATTGAGGATGCGCATGTTGGCAGTGGACTTGGATTTAAATTCTTAAAGCATATTGAAAGATGTCATTCATTAATTCACGTGATAGATATCACAAATGAAGATTTAGTAAAATCATACAATACAATTATAAACGAATTGAAAAGTTATGATGAAGATTTAGTCAATAAGAATAAGATTATTGTATTAAATAAATGTGACTTACTGAAAAAAGAAGAAATAGATAAAATAAGAATAGATTTCGAGAATTTTATAAACTTAAAGATACATTTAATTTCTACGATATCTGGAGAAGGCATTGATCAATTAATAAATGAAATTTTAAAATTAAAAAATATATGAAACTAGAGAATACAAAAAGAATTGTAATAAAAATTGGTTCAGCCATTTTATTTGATCCCACATCTGGAAGTTTAAATAAAGATTGGCTCAATAGTCTTGCAGAGGATGTAAAGTTTCTAAAAGAAAGAGAGAAAGAAGTCATTATTGTTTCTTCTGGGGCAATAGCAATGGGCGCAAAGGACTTAAATCTTGATATGAAAAATATGAAGTTGGATATGAATCAAGCTGTGTCTTCAGTAGGTCAAATACATTTAATGAGTTCTTTTAAAAATGCTTTTGAACAAAATGAAATTAAAATTTCTCAAATCTTACTTACTTTAGATGACACAGAGCAAAGAAGAAGGTCGATTAATGCTAGGAGAACTATTGATACACTTCTTAAGCTTGGAATAGTTCCAGTTGTTAACGAAAACGATACGATAGCAACGACCGAGATAAGATATGGTGATAATGACCGGCTGGCTTCAAGGGTTGCTCAGATATCTAGCTCTGATTGCTTAATTCTCTTATCAAATATCAATGGACTTTATTCAGCTGATCCAACTAACGGAGAGGACATAAAATTAATCCCCACTGTAAATGAAATCGATCAAGACATAGAGAAAATGATTGGAGAGTCGATATCTGAATACGGAAAAGGTGGCATGAAAACAAAAATACAAGCAGCCAAAACAGCTATGTTATCTGGTTGTCATCTCGCTATTACAAATGGATCTATAATGAAGCCTATAAGATCACTTTTTGAAGGCAGGCCATGTACATGGTTTGAGCCCAACAAATCGCCAATGGCTGCAAGAAAACAATGGATTGCCGGAACAATGAATCCTGTGGGGAAAATAGTAATTGATCAAGGAGCTGTGGATGCTCTAAAAAAAGGGAGTAGCTTACTTCCAGCTGGCGTAAAAATGATTGAAGGAAGTTTTGAACGAGGAGATGTAATAGAAGTTTGCTCTGAAGACAATAAAAAGATTGGAATTGGACTGGCAGGATACTCTTCCACAGCAAGCAAATCAATCATGGGACATAAAAGTGATGAAATAGCAAATATATTAAGCTACTCTTACAGAGAAGAAATGATACATAAGGATGATTTGGTATTGTTATGAAAATTGAAAATGAATTAGATATTTTAGGTAAAGATAGCGTTGTTGCCTCTCAAGAAATCAAATCTTTAGGTAAGAAAGAAAAGAATGAGCTTTTAAATGCAATCATAGAAATACTTAAAAGTGACAAAGATCAAATTTTAGAAGCTAATAAATTGGATATAGAAGTGTCTCAAGATAAATTGTCTAATGCAATGCTTGACCGCTTGATGCTGGATGATGAAAGGTTTGAAGGTATTATTGAGTCGATAAAAAACGTAATTACACTAGATGACCCCACTGGCAATATTTTATTTACTAATGAAAGACCGAACGGAATGATTGTTGAAAGAGTATCTGTCCCTCTTGGAGTAATTGGAATTATATATGAAAGCAGACCAAATGTAACAATTGATGCTACAGTATTATGCCTTAAAGCAGGGAACAGT
Source organism: Pelagibacterales bacterium SAG-MED38 (assembly GCA_014653585.1). Next base: position 12,504 of record JACWEH010000010.1, read on the forward strand.
GTAATACTTAGAGGTGGGTCTGAGTGTTTCAATACAAATACAGCGATGGTCAATTCAATGCAAAAAGCTATTCAATCAAAATCTGTAAGTAAAAATATAGTTCAGTATGTAAATACAACCGACAGAGTTGCAGTAGATTATATGCTGTCCAAAATGGAAAAATATATTGATGTAATAGTTCCTCGAGGAGGCAAAGGTCTTGTTAAGAAAGTTCAGGATACTGCAAAAATTCCAGTTATTGGTCACCTTGATGGCATATGTCATATTTATGTTGATGAAACATCGGATCCTGATCTTGCAAGTAAAATTGTAGAAAATGCAAAATTAAGAAGGACTGGTATTTGCGGTGCTGCAGAAACAGTTCTTATAGATGAAAAGTGTATTGATAGTCATTTAGGTAAAATAATAGAAACTCTCATTAAAGGCGGTTGTGAAGTTAGAGGTGATAGCATATGTATGAAATTTTCCGATAAAGTGAATGCGGCAAATGAAATTGATTGGGAAACTGAGTATCTTGATGCAATTATATCAATTAAAACTGTTAAGGGTGTTGATGAAGCAATTGATCATATAGCTAAATATGGATCGGGACATACCGAAAGTATTATTTCTGAAAATAAAAATAATGTTGAAAAATTTTTAAATTCAGTAGGCAGTGCAATTGTGATGCATAATGCATCTACTCAGTTTGCTGATGGTGGAGAATTTGGGCTTGGTGCAGAAATTGGAATAGCAACAGGCAAGCTACATGCAAGAGGTCCTGTGGGTCTTGAAGGTTTGACAACCTACAAATATATTGTTCGTGGAAGTGGGCAGGTAAGACCATAAATGAAGATAGGAATTCTAGGAAGCTCATTCAATCCTCCACACAAAGGTCATTTAGAAATATCGAATCGAGCACTGGCGACTTTTAGTTTGAATGAAGTTTGGTGGCTGATAACTAAAGTTAATCCATTAAAAAACTCTTCTGATTATATTCCATTAAATGAGCGAAAAAATAAAATTGATGAAATCATTGAAAATAAGAATATTAAATTCAAATATTATGAAGAAGAAACAAATTCTAACTACCTCATAGACAATCTAAAGTATATAAAAGAAAAATTTTCAAAAGATACTTTCATTTTTCTTATGGGAAGCGACTCACTTAATGAGATGCATGAATGGAAAGAATACCAGAGTATATTTAAGCAAATACCTATTGCAGTATTCAATCGACAAGATAGTGAATATCAATCGTTAAACTCAAAAGCAGCCAAAGCATTTGAAAAATACCGTATAGATGATCTATCAAAGAGCTCAATATTTAAGGAAGGTCCCAGCTGGACATTTATTCAAGATTTTGATGAAAATATATCTTCTACAGAAATAAGGTCTAAAATTGACTAATATCCTTGAAAATATCCTGACAGAATTGGAGGACAGCAAAGCTTCAGATATAGTTTCAATTAATATTTCAAAAAAAACATCGCTAGCTGATTATCTAGTATTTGCAACGGGGACCTCCAATCGACACATCAATTCTATTTCACAGTCAGTACATAAAAAGTTAAAGAAATTAAATATCAAAACCCCTTCTATTGAGGGAAGCAATGATAGTGGATGGGTCGTTATTGATAGTGGAGATGTAATAGTGCATTTATTTAAAGATGAGATTAGGAAGTTTTACAACCTTGAAAATATGTGGTCAACCGAAATAGAATAATAGATTTAATATTATGGACATTGAAATTTTATATCATGATAAGTTTAAATTTAAGCAAGAAGATTTTCTTTTTAAAATGTATCTAAATCGTATTACTAAAATATCTAATAATCTTATATCTAAAATTAAGGCTGAAAAGATTAGTGATAAGTCTCTCATAAAGAAAATAAAATTAAAAAAAGGAACTGAAGCAATAATACTACTTGATGAAAAAGGTGAAAAGGTCACAACAGAAAAATTCAAGCACTTATTATTTGGAACCTCATTTAGTAAAATATTATTTGTGCTTGGAGGCACTGATGGATTTAGTGAGGAGATAATAAATTTGTCGAATAAACAAATATCGCTAAGTAAAATGACACTAACACACTCTTTTGCTGCTATTATTTTATTAGAACAAATTTATAGATCTGTTACTATTAAAATTAATCATCCTTATCACAGAGCATAAAATGAAAATATTTTTTACTTTTATTTTTTTTATATCTTCTTTTTTTAGTTTTAACTATTTGTCAGCAAACAATCAGGATCTTTACAAAAAATTAGAGGTCTTTGGTGATGTATTTGACATTATAAAAAAAGATTATGTCGAAGAAATCAATGATGAAGAAGTTATTGAATATGCCATTAATGGAATGCTTCAATCGCTTGATCCCTTCTCCAGTTATATGGCGTCAGAAATATATTCTGACATGCAGGAAGAAACCAAAGGTAAATTTGGCGGACTTGGTATTGAGGTGACCATGGAAAATGGTTATGTCAAAGTTATTTCACCCATTGATGATACCCCGGCAGCAAAGGCTGGAGTAAGACCTGGTGATTACATTACACATATTGATGACGTTGATGTTCTTGGATTAACTCTTGCTGAAGCTGTTGAACTTTTAAGAGGACCTGTAGGAAAGTCTCTTACTATCACCGTTGTTAGAATCGGTGAAGAAGATCCTCTGGATATTAGCTTAAAACGGGCAATTATTACAGTTCAAGCGGTAAAATTTCGGGCAGAAGGAAATATAGGTTACATCAGACTAATCTCATTCAGTGAACAAGCAGATAAAGGAATAAAGAACGCCATAAAAGAATTAACCGCTAGTATAGGAAGTGAAAAGATCGAAGGGTTTGTTTTAGATTTAAGAAATAATCCTGGAGGACTTTTAGATCAATCAGCAAAGGTCACAAACAATTTTCTAAGATCAGGTGAAATCGTTTCAATAAAGGGAAGAGATAAAAATGATATCTCAAGGTTTACAGCATCTGGTGGAGATATTGCAAGTGATAAACCTATAATAGTTATAATTAATCAAGGATCTGCTTCTGCATCAGAAATTGTTGCTGGAGCTCTTCAAGATCACAAAAGAGCAATTATCATAGGTGAGCAGTCTTATGGGAAGGGATCTGTTCAAACAATTTTTCCTCTAAAGGATTTAAGCGCTATTCGTATGACTACGGCTTTGTATTATACGCCATCTGGAGATTCAATCCACAAAGTTGGTATTACGCCTGATATAGTAGTTGAATTTATTTATAATGAAGATGATGACGAACAAGATAATCAACTTGATTACGCCTTAGATCTCTTAAACAAAGATAGTGTTATAGAGTAAAATCACAAATTTAATGAACAAAGAAAAAATTGGCATGCTTAAGGAAAAATACAGAAGAGGTGTGGGCATGATGATCATAAACAAAAATCAAGAAATATTCATTGGTCAGAGATTCGAAAAAGATAAATCAGCTTGGCAGATGCCTCAGGGAGGTATTGATAAAGGAGAAAAAACTGTCGATGCTGTAAAAAGAGAGATGCATGAAGAAACTGGTATCAAAAAAAACTTCGAAATACTCTATGAAACTAAAACGTGGCATTACTATAAACTGCCTGTTAATTTACAAAAAAAATTATGGGGAGGAAAGTTTGTAGGGCAGAAACAAAAATGGTTCTTGATTCATTTTAAAGGTAAAGATGGTGAAATTAATATAAAAACAAAAAAACCTGAGTTTAAAAAATGGAAATGGACTTCTTCTAAGAAAATGATGGAATTAATAGTCCCCTTTAAAAAGAAACTATACTCTGATGTGGTATCTGAAATGGCTGAAGAATTAAATAATAATAATTAAGTAATTATTGAAATTACTACTCACTCACAATTCCTTCAGCTACTACAAGCAACTTATTTTCTGAGAATTTTACAAACCCTTTTTCTACATTAAAAGAATTTGTATCTTTATCGGACGTAACAACAATTGTGCCTGGCCTTAGCGAAGTTATGATATTGGCATGATTAGCTAAAAAGCCAATATCACCCTCTATGCCTGGAACCACCACCATCGATGCTTCTCCATCTAAGTAAGTCTGCTCAGGAGTAACAACACTAAAATTAAATAAATCAGACACTTATTTATGCAGCCTCAACTGCCATTTTTTCAGATTTTTTAATTGCCTCTTCAATTGTGCCTACCATGTAGAAGGCTGCTTCAGGGAGATGGTCATACTCACCCTTACAGATTGCATCAAAACCTTTAATTGTATCGTCTAATTCTACATAAATTCCTGGTGTTCCAGTAAAGACCTCTGCAACAAAGAATGGCTGAGACATGAACCTTTGAATTTTTCTAGCACGTGAAACAGTCAACTTATCTTCCTCAGATAATTCATCCATACCAAGAATCGCAATGATATCTTGAAGTGATTTATATGTTTGTAGAACAGATTGAACATTACGAGCAACTCTATAATGCTCTTCACCAACAATGCGTGGGTCAAGAATTCTAGAAGTACTGTCTAATGGATCAACGGCAGGATAAATTCCCAATTCTGCAATTTGCCTTGAAAGCACAGTTGTTGCATCCAAGTGTGCAAAAGACGTTGCAGGCGCTGGGTCTGTTAAATCATCGGCAGGAACATAAATTGCCTGCACAGAAGTAATCGATCCTTTATTTGTAGATGTTATTCTTTCCTGAAGTGAACCCATGTCTGTTGCTAATGTTGGTTGGTATCCAACCGCAGACGGTATCCTTCCAAGAAGTGCTGACACCTCTGATCCAGCTTGAGTAAATCGAAAGATATTATCAACAAAGAATAACACATCTTGACCTTCCATATCTCTAAAATATTCAGCAACAGTCAGTCCAGTTAGAGCAACTCTTGCACGAGCTCCTGGAGGTTCATTCATTTGACCAAACACTAGAGCACATTTAGAGTCTTTTCCCTCAAGAGTGTTCACACCTGACTCTAACATTTCGTGATACAAATCATTTCCTTCACGAGTTCTCTCTCCTACTCCAGCAAATACTGAGTAACCACCGTGAGCTTTTGCGATATTATTAATTAGCTCCATAATAATAACTGTTTTTCCAACTCCTGCTCCACCGAAAAGACCAATCTTTCCTCCACGTGAATATGGCGCAAGTAGATCAACAACTTTGATTCCTGTTACGAGAATTTCTGTTTCAGTTGCTTGATCAACGAATTGAGGAGCATCTCTGTGAATAGCCCATCTATCAGTTGACTTTATTTCACCTCTCTCATCCACTGGCTCGCCAACAACATTCATTATTCGACCAAGAGTTTCTGGGCCAACTGGAACTTGAATTTGATTTCCAGTATCTATAACTTCATCTCCTCTTGTCATTCCATCAGTTGACTCCATTGCGATTGTTCTCACTGTTGACTCACCTAAGTGTTGAGCTACTTCGAGTACTACTTTTTTCCCTCCGATGTTACATTCCAATGCCGTAAGAATAGAAGGGAGATTTTCTTCAAATCTCACATCAACGACGGCTCCGATTACTTGCGAAATTGCTCCTTTATTATTAGTGGTCATATTGTGCTCCTTTTTTAAACGGCTTCTGCTCCAGAAATTATTTCTATAAGCTCTTTAGTAATAACCGCCTGTCTAGAACGGTTATAAAATAGTGTTAGATTATCAATCATATCTCCCGCATTTCTAGATGCGTTATCCATCGCGCTCATTCTAGCCCCTTGTTCGCTTGCAGCGCTTTCTAATAAGGCCTTAAATACTTGGACAGTAAAGTTAAGTGGTAGAATTTCATCGAGAATTTCACTTTCTCCAGGCTCAAATTCAAAAAAAGATTCTTCTTTTTTTTCTTCATCTGCTTCGTCATTAATAATTTCAATTGGAATGACTTGTTGTTCTGTTGGAATTTGAGAAATTACAGATTTAAACTCGTTATAGAAGATTGAGCACTTATCGAACTCACCATCAAAAAACATTTTCACAATTTTATCTGAAATATTTTTTGCATCTTGATAGGTTATAGATTTTACCGCTCTCATATCAATGACTTCAGTAATCATCTCAGAGTATTGTCTTTTTAAAATGTCATAACCTTTTTTACCAACACATACTATTTTAACAGTTTTATTTTGGTCAATGAGATTTTCTATTTTATCTCTTAGAGTTCTTGTAACAATTGAATTAAAACCTCCACACAAGCCACGTTCAGATGTAAAAAGTATTAACAGATGAATTTGATCTTTTTCATCTCCTGTTAAAAGATTTCTGTCAGTTGATGAAGGCTTGTAACCCTTTGATATAGACTCGATTAAATCTTTCATGCTATCTGAGTATGGACGACTTGACTCAGCAGACTCCTGAGCTCTACGAAGCTTGGCGGCTGCAACCATTTTCATTGCTTTAGTAATCTTCTCTGTAGACTTTACACTACCAATTCTTTTCTTCAGATCGTCTAAGTTAGGCATTTTTATTTACTCTATCTATTTTTTTTGAACTCTTCGATGATAGTGCTTAACTTTGAAGCAACATCATCCTCAAGATTACCTGAGCTGTTAATAGCTTCAATGATATCACCATGTGAAGATTTAATGAGTTCAAATAGATCCTTTTCAAAATCTTTAATCAAATTCAGTTCTAAGTCATCGAGGTAACCATTAACACCCGTAAAAATTGAAACAACCTGTTCGGCGATTGTCATGGGCGAGTATTGATTTTGTTTTAAGAGCTCAGTTAATTTAGAGCCTCGATTTAATAATTTTTGAGTTGATGCATCAAGATCTGATCCAAACTGGGCAAATGCAGCCATTTCCCGGTATTGAGCAAGCTCTAATTTAATTGAACCAGCCACCTTTTTCATTGCTTTTGTTTGAGCGGCAGAACCAACTCGAGAAACACTTAGTCCCACATTCACTGCAGGACGTATTCCTTGGTTGAATAATTCTGTTTCTAAGAAAATTTGTCCATCAGTTATCGAAATAACATTAGTTGGGATGAAGGCACTCACGTCATTGGCCTGTGTCTCAATTACTGGCAATGCAGTTAGAGAACCTCCGCCACTTTCATCATTTAATTTTGCAGCTCGTTCAAGTAATCTGCTGTGAAGATAGAAAACGTCACCAGGGAATGCTTCACGCCCAGGGGGTCTTCTAAGTAAAAGTGACATTTGACGGTAAGCAACTGCTTGCTTTGAAAGATCATCATAAATGATTAGAGCATGCATGCCATTGTCCCTAAAATATTCACCCATAGAACAGCCAGTATATGGTGCAAGGAATTGAAGTGGGGCTGCATCACTTGCGGTTGCTGCTACAACAGTTGTATACTCCATTGCTCCTGCATCCTCCAAAGTTTTTACAGTCTGAGCAATTGAGGATCTTTTTTGACCGATACCCACATATATACAATACAGTTTTTTTGATTCATCATCTGATGCATTTATTGTTTTCTGATTTATTATGGTATCAATTGCAATAGCAGTTTTTCCTGTTTGCCTGTCTCCAATAATTAATTCTCTTTGACCTCTTCCAACAGGTATCAGACTATCAATAGCTTTTAAACCTGTCTGCATTGGTTCTGACACTGATTTTCTTGGAATAATCCCTGGAGCTTTTACTTCAATTCTACTTCTATTTTCTGAATCAATGTTGCCTTTTCCATCTATTGGATTTCCTAACGCATCAACTACTCTACCTAGTAGTTCCTTACCTACTGGTACATCAACAATTGCATTAGTTCGCTTAACAGTATCTCCCTCTTTAATATTTGCATCACTTCCAAATAAAACTACACCAACATTATCGTCTTCAAGATTTAAAGCCATTCCCTTAGTTCCATCATCAAAGAGAACCATTTCACCAGCTTGAACATTATCTAATCCATATATTCTTGCAATTCCATCTCCGATTGATAATACCTGTCCAACTTCACTAATTTCAGAGTCAGAACCAAAGTTTTTAATTTCTTCTTTTAATATTTTTGATATTTCTGAAGGTTGTATATCCATTTAAGCGACCTCTTTCATTTTTTCTTTTAATAGTTGTAATTGGTTTTTAATACTGCTGTCAATCATTTGACTGCCAACTTGAATTTTTAATCCTCCGATAAGTTCCGGCTCGATATTTAATTGTATATTGAAGTCAGCATTAAATTTATCTTTTAACTTTGAATTGATATCAGCTAACTGAGTATCAGTCAGCGCATAAGCAGAAGATACAGTTGCTACTCTTTCACCTTTTAGTGAAGCCAATAAGTTCTCAAATGTTCCTACAATTTCTAAGAGATAATTGACACGATTTTTTTTAACAATGACACCAATGAAATTTGATACAAGCTTTGATAGTTCAATTTTTTCTGCAATTGTGTCGAAAAGTTTTATTTTGTTTGATTTACTTATTGAGGGATTCATTATGACAGATAGGACTTCTTGATCTTCTTGTAAAATTTCTTTAATTCTTACTAATTCATTAGATACTGAATCTAATACTTTGGCCTCTTTGGCCAACTGAAACAGCGCGTTAGCATATCGATCAACAGCTGCTATTTGGTAAGTATTAACTTTAGACATTATCCATTAAATCTTTGAAATTTCAGTCATTGCGTACCATTAACTCTTACTTTTTTCAAGCATTGGAATGTCGCATTCACAATTAATTATACAAAGCTGTATGGATCAATATCAACCGATATATTTACATTTGGAAGCGTCTTAGACCTGGACAGCCAAGTCTCAACAATTTTTTGCATATTTCTGGCTTTTTTATCATGTATTAAAAACCTTTGCCGATGACGTCCTTTTAATTTGGAAAGCGGTGCTGGAGCAGGTCCATACACTTCTAATTCTGGGATCTTGGGAGTGGAATTATATAGTATACTGCATTGACTTCTGACCCTCTCAATATTATTGCCACTGACAATAATTGCTGCCATTTTTCCAAGAGGTGGGAGCTTATTATCAACTCGATAATTAATTTCATTTTCATAAAATTCATCTCTATTTAATGAGGACAGTGCTTGTATAGTTTCATTATTTGGATAATAAGTTTGTATGAATACCGATCCCTCCAATTCTGCCCTACCTGCTCTACCAGCAACTTGGTAAAGAGCTTGATAAGTTTTTTCCGAGGCTCTTAGGTCTCCTCCTCTAAGAGACATATCGGCATCAATTATGCCAACGCATGTCAAACGTGGAAAATGATATCCCTTAGTAATCAATTGTGTTCCAATAATAATGTCATAATTATTTTCTTTTATTTCTCGAACACGCTCATCAAGTTCAATTTGTGATTTTATATGATCACTCGAAAACAAACATATTTTAGCAACTGGAAATAATTTTGTAATTTCAGTATAAATTTTCTCTATACCGGCGCCATAATCAATAAATTGTTGATCATCATTATCACATGATGGGCAATTGAGTCCAAATGATTTAACGCTATGTCCACAATGATGACATAGTAGATTTTTATTTTTTATATGTTCTACAAGATAACTTGTACAATTCTTACACGTAAATTTATAACCACATGATTTGCATATGACTACAGGCGCATAACCTCTTTTATTTATGTATAAAAGTGCTTGGCTTTGATTAGATATTGTTTTTTCAATTGCATTCTTGAGTGGATTAGACACCCATTGATCTTTTCCTAATTTTTCTTTTCGCATGTCGATTATTTTTATTTTATTTTCTACATTGTTGAAAAATTTATTTTTTATAGATACTTTGTGATATTTTTTCTTGAACACATTAAATATTGTTTCTAATGACGGTGTTGCACTAGTTAAAATTAATGGGATATTTTCTATAGACGCTTTAACTACTGACATATCTCTCGCATGATAAATTCCTTTCTCCTCTTGCTTGTAAGAAGTGTCATGCTCTTCATCAAGAATTATCATGCCTAATTTCTTATAGGGCAAAAAAAGTGCTGATCTTGCCCCAACAATGATCTTTGATGTTCCATTGATTATATTTTTTAACGTTTTGGTCTTCATGCTTGCACTTATCTTTGAATGCCAAACATCAGGAGTAAATCCAAACCTTTCTTCAATTCTTTTAACAAAATCACTTGTTAAAGAAACTTCTGGAAACATAATTAATACTTGTTCTTTTTCAGTTAAATAATTTTTTAAAGTGCTGAAATAAACTTCAGTTTTTCCCGCTCCTGGGACACCATCTAATAGGATTGTTTTGTAATCTCGTCTAGATGATATTTTTAAAATTTTTTCACTTGCCTTTTTCTGCTCAATATTAAGTTCAATTATTTTTTCTTGGGTAGCCATATTTTCACTCGGTGTATTAATCTTCTTTTCATCAAAGTAAGTTTTTGAATGAGATAATATCATTTTCAGAACTAGGCCTCTTTGTATTGCATTATAACTACTTACCCATTCCAAAAATTTAAGCATTTTTGAAGTAAGCTGGTGTGCATCAGATACCTTCTCGATCTCTTTTATTTTAATTTTATTTGGCTCATAATTTTCTAATACAGCAGTAATTACTCCTACTTTAAGACTCGAACGTAAAGAAGCTTGAACAATCGAGCCTATCTTAGGCTTACTCTTACTTATTAGTTTATAAGTAAAGTCTTCACTAATATTGTGCGCAAATAAAACATTTACGTAAAAAAGATCTTTTGACATACATTTGGTCTGATTCTTTATTTATGCTATAAATATATCAGTCAAAAATATTAAATGTTATGGAATTCTTTTTAGATACTGCTGATGTTAAGTTAATTAAAGAGCTAAACAAAACAGGTTTGATTAATGGAATTACGACAAACCCGTCGCTAGTTGCTAAGTCTGGAAAGAATTTTTTAGAAATCCTGAAAGAAATTACTAAAATTATAAAAGGACCAATAAGTGCAGAAGTTACAGCACTTGATACAAAGGGTATGATCGCAGAAGCAAATAAGCTCAAAAAAATATCGAAAAATATTGTTATCAAGTTACCTCTAACAGAAAATGGATTAAAAGCATGCAAGTCTCTTTCAAAAAGAAAAATTAAAACTAATGTCACACTATGTTTTTCAGCGGCTCAAGCACTGTTAGCCGCAAAATGTGGAGCCACCTATATATCCCCTTTTGTAGGGCGGCTTGATGATATTGGTGAAAACGGTATGGAATTAATTCAACAAATAAAATCTATTTATTCAAATTACAAAAATTTAAATACTAAAATATTAGTAGCATCCGTAAGAAATGCTGATCATGTCATAAAGTCAGCTATCATAGGAGCTGATGTCGTAACTTTACCTCCTGACACACTCATGGAACTTTACAACCATCCTCTTACAAAAAAAGGCTTGGATGCTTTCCTTAGTGATTGGAAAAAGACGAAACAATCAATCGTTTAAATAAGTGAATAAACATATTGAAGATGCATTTACTAACTGGCTAGGAAATTTAAAAGAAGTAAGAAATCTTAGTGACAATACACTGATAAGTTACAAACACGACGTTAAAAGTTTTATAGAGTTCATTAGTACTCATACGGGTTCAGAAGTTTCAATAAAATACCTCAATGATATGAAAATTTCTGATTTTAGAAGTTTTCTCTCTTACCTGAGAAATAAAGATATAAGCTCCACATCCATAGCAAGAATAATATCGTCTTTAAAATCTTTCTTTAATTATCTGCTTAATACAAATTTAATTGAAAGCACTGTTGTTCAGTCTTTAAGAACACCTAAGCAAAAAAAATCTTTACCAAGACCCATTTCATCCGAACTTGCAATTGAAACTATTAAACATGCTCAAGATATGGAGAAAGAGAAATGGATAGGAATGAGAAATAAATCAATTTTAATGCTTTTATATGGATGTGGATTAAGAATTTCTGAAGCACTAAACTTAAATTTTGAAGATATAAATGAAAATGACTACTTAATAATTAAAGGAAAAGGAAATAAGGAACGCATGGTACCGTTAATGGACTATGTAAAAAATGATATCGAAAATTATATACACGAGTGTCCTAAAAATTTTATGAAAGATGATCCCTTGTTTGTTGGCAAAAGATTGGACCGCCTTAGTCCCAGAATAATACAATATGTCTTAGAAAAGATTAGACACAATTTATCTCTTCCTGAAACTGCTACTCCTCATGCGCTCAGGCACAGCTTCGCCACCCATCTGCTTGATTCTGGTGGAGATTTAAGAACAATACAAGAATTACTGGGACATAGCAGCTTGTCAACTACTCAAAAATATACAAAGGTCGAAACAGAAAAGCTATATGACGCTTACTCAAAAACCCATCCTCTTGCTAAGAAGTAAATAAATTATATATTAAGCACTAGATGAATAATCCAATTCAAAAATGGCATGATGTAGTGAAGCTAAGAGATTATAACACTCTTACAGAAATCCTGCACGATGATGCAATTTTCTATTCACCTGTCGTCTATACTCCTCAAAAAGGAAAAGATATAACTTTGAAATATTTGATTGCAGCCTCAGAAGTATTTAATGCCTCAAGTTTTAAATATGAAAAAGAAATGATCGGTGAAAACTCTGCAAGCTTAGAGTTTTCGCTAACAATTGATGATACTGATATCAATGGAATTGACCTAATTACCTGGAATAATGATGGATTAATTACTGAATTTAAGGTATTTATAAGGCCGCTTCAGGGCGTAAATTTAATACACAAAATGATGCAAGGAATGTTAGAAAGTTTTAAAAATGTCAGTTGATTTCCTATTTCAGTACTCTGCTCTAGAACTTTTCTGGCTACTTGTTCCAATACTTGTCGGAATAGCTGTTGTTGAGTCGCTCGCAATTTATTTTTTTAAATTAAAAGGAAAAAATGATTTTAAAGAGTGGATATTAAACATGACAATGGGAACTTTGAGTTACCCTATTAATGGAATATTTGCTTTCATTACACTTGGGGCTTTATTTTGGGCCAAGGAATTTCAAATTTATACATTTCCATTCACATTAAGTGCTTTAGTACTTTGTTTTATACTTGATGACTTAACTTTTTATTTACATCACAGAATTTGTCATAGATGGCGATGGGGATGGGGTTTACATCGAACGCACCACTCTTCTGAAAGAATGGGAATTGATGTAGGTGCGAGACAACCGTTTACAAAACATTTCACAGGAACACGTATGCTAAAATTGCCACTGGTAATTATTGGATTTGATCCTGTGATGGTTTTATTTTGTGTTTTTATAAATGGTTATTATCAATATTTGTGTCACACTCAAACAATACATAAACTTCCAAGATGGTATGAATATCTATTTAATACTCCATCTCACCATAGAGTTCATCATGCCAGGAATCCAAAATATCTAGATTCAAATTATGCTGGAACGCTAATGATTTGGGATAGAATGTTTGGCACATTCGTTCCTGAAGATCCAAAAGAACCTTGTGATTATGGATTGGTAGTTCCAATGACATCATTAAACCCCTTAAGAATCCTATTTGAAGAATATGCAAATATTTTCAAGGATATAACAATGCGTGGCATAACTTTAAAAGATAGATTTATGTATCTTTGTGGCCCTCCTGGATGGTCTCACGATGGAACAAGAAAAACATCAACGGAGATAAAAGAAGATTACTACAACGTAATAAAAAATACTTAATGCTTCCAGCGCATTATGCCTTATCTGAAATATTGATCGTTCTGGTTAGTGTTTACACTCTAACTGTATTCTTTAAAGCAAGACAATTTTATATTTTTGCTGGCGTATTTTTGATCAGCTGTGCAGCACTAATGGCATCTATAAGATTTGGAATAAATTATCAAAATGAATTAAAATCTTTTCATCAACTTTTATCTGCAATATCTCTATTGTTTGGTATTCCTCTGATTGTTATTGAAATAATGAAAAGAAGTAATCTTCTTAATAATAAAATCATTTATCTAGTTCTTCTAATCGCAATTATTTTTAGTCTATTTATACTTCTTCAGGCAAAAAATTTGATAATCCTGGTGGCTGCATCTTGGTTAATAATAGGTGCTATTTTTTCGATACTTATTTCGAGAGAGCGTGCCTTGATGAGAATTGTCTCGGGTATTTTTTTTTCACTCATCATTATAAACTTAATATTAAGAAGAATGGAGCTGTTTGACGCTTCTACTAGCTGGCACTTGTATCACATTGGAATAGCAGTTTGGTTGTATTTACTTATAAGAATTTTAAAGCAGAAAGAGACTAAATATGTATAGCTTGATTTTCTACATTAAGAGCCGCTTCTTTTATTGACTCAGTTAATGTTGGATGAGCATGGCACGTTCTGGCTATATCTTCAGCCGATGCTCCAAATTCCATAGCAACCGTAAGCTCACCTATCATATTGCCTGCGTCAGCACCAATTATATGAACACCCAATACTTCATCGGTTTTATTGTCGGATAAAATTTTTACAAATCCACCTGTATCATTCATTACTTTTGCTTTTGCATTTGCAGTAAAAGGAAATTTACCGACTTTATAGGTAATGCCCGCAGCCTTTAATTCATCTTCTGTTTTGCCTACTGAAGCAACTTCTGGGGCTGTATATATTACTGATGGAATTGCACTATAATTGACATGTCCTGCCTGCCCATCAATAATCTCTGCAACGGCAGTTCCTTCTTCGGATGCTTTATGGGCAAGCATTGGACCTAATTTGCAATCGCCCACTGCATAAATATTATCGATCGAAGTTTTAAAATGATTATCAGTAATTATAAAACCTTTATCATTTAATTTAACTCCCAATTCTTCAAGATTTAATCCAAAGGTATAAGGTCTTCTGCCCGTAGAAATTAGAACCTTGTCACAGTCTATATCCATAGTTTGCCCCTTGTTTTCCACTGAGACAGATAAAGAATCACCTTCTTTGCTTACTGATCTTAATGCCGTAGAAAGTTTAAAGTCAAAACCCTGTTTAATGAGTATTTTCTGAAAACTGCTTGATACTTCTGTATCCATTCCTGGAAGAATTCTATCTGCATATTCAATGACTGTTACCTTAGAACCAAGTCGTGACCAAACGGATCCCATTTCCAGGCCTATATAACCTGCGCCAATGACAACTAAGTGATTGGGAACTGATTGCAGACTTAATGCGCCAGTAGATGATAAAATATCCTTTTCATCGATCACTACTCCATCAGGACTAGATACCTCAGATCCAGTAGCAATAATTATTTTTGCAGATTTAATTGTCTCTGATTTTTCACCTGATAAAATTTCTATTTCATTAATATTCTTTAGTTTTGCAAACCCAGACTTACGATTGATTTTGTTTTTTTTAAACAAAAATTCAACTCCTTTAGTTAGCGATTCAACACTTTCTGATTTTTTTTCCATTATTTTACTCAGATCAAAGGAAACATTATCGAAATTGATTCCCAACTTCTTTAGATCCGATGCCTGATCATATAAATGTGAGGAGTGAAGAAGTGATTTTGATGGAATACAGCCAATATTAAGGCATGTTCCTCCTAAAGTCTGACCTTTTTCAATGCAACAAACATTGTAGCCTAACTGTGCAGCTCTAATTGCACAAACATATCCTGCAGGTCCGCTACCTATAACTGTAATATCAAATTCTTCCATTCTATACCCCTAGTAGAATTCTATTAGGATCTTCTAAACTTTCTTTAACTCTAACCAAAAAAGTGACTGCGCCTTTGCCGTCCACAATACGATGATCGTAAGATAGAGCAAGGTACATCATTGGCCTAATTACGATATCGCCATTTACCGCAATTGGCCTTTCCTCAATCTTGTGCATGCCAAGTATCCCTGATTGAGGGGGGTTTAAAATAGGTGTAGACATAAGAGATCCATAAACGCCGCCATTCGAAACTGTAAATGTACCTCCTTGCATGTCATCGATACTTAATTTTCCAGTTCGAGCTTTTTGTCCTAAATTAAAAATCTCTTGCTCTATTTCTACTATTGATTTTTGATCAGCATCTCTGATAACAGGCACAACCAATCCTTGATCAGTTCCTACTGCAACACCGATATTATAAAAATTTTTATATATGACATCATTATTTTCAACTTCTGCATTAACCTCAGGAATATCTTTGAGAGCTGTGATACAAGCTTTTACGAAGAAAGACATAAATCCTAATTTTATTCCGTATTTTGACTCAAAAGTATCTTTATGCTCATTACGAGTTCTAATCAATTCGCCCATATCAACTTCATTAAATGTTGTGAGCATAGCTGCATTATTTTGTGCATCTTTGAGT
Source organism: Pelagibacterales bacterium SAG-MED38 (assembly GCA_014653585.1). Next base: position 28,688 of record JACWEH010000010.1, read on the forward strand.
CGTTTAGCTATAGTTTGTCTAAGTCGAGACATTGGCACTCTTTCTTCTTTACTGCCATGATCCTTACTTATTGATGGCTTTGTTGAAAGTTCTTGAACATTATTATTTGAAGCTAAAATATCACCCTTTGTAATCCTTCCATCTGAACGAGTAGTAGCTACTTGAGCAATATCAATATTTTTTTCTGCTGCAATTTTCCTAACTGCAGGTGATAGTTTTGAGACTTGACTCTCAAGAATTTCTTTTGGAGTATTGTCTAAAGGTATACGTGATTCTTGTATAACTGGCTTTTCCATCACCGGTTCTTCTTTAGGCTTTTCTTCTTTAGTGGTGACTATTTTTTCAGAATTTTCAGGTGCTTTTTTTACTTCTGCAGTATCATTGATGGCTCCCAATAATGCGCCTACCTCGACTGTTGATCCTTCAGGCGATGAAATTTTTTCAATCAATCCAGAAGCAGGGGAAGGAACTTCAAGAGTCACTTTGTCCGTTTCTAACTCAAGCAGTGGTTCATCTAATGTAACGCTGTCTCCCTCATTTTTATACCACTTAGCAACAGTTGCTTCTACAACACTCTCACCAAGAGATGGTACTTTTATATCTACGGACATACTAATTATTTAACACTTTAACAATATTATTCAATTGGCAGTTTGAACTTTACGAGAGATACCCCATCTTTATTGTCTTTTATTTCGCTTCTTTCTGACTCTGTAGCTAGTCTTAGAATATTTAATTGGTTTTCAGCATGTCGATTAGCTATTCCTGTTGCAGGGGAAGCAGATGCTTTCCTTCCAATAAATAAGAGTTCTTCATATTTACCAGTTATTGATTGGTTAACTGACTCTACTCTATGCTTTACAAAGCGAAATGCGCCCATATTTGAAGGTTCTTCTTGAACCCAGTAGATTTCAGCTTGAGGATACTCTAGCAATTCTTCTTTTAAAGCTTCATACGGGAACGGATACAATTGATCGAACCTTAAAATTTGAATATTTTCTAATCTACGCTTCTCAATATAATCATCTAACTCAAAATAAATTTTTCCTGAGCAAAGTAGTAGTCTATTAACTTTAGATTTTTCAATTTTAGAAAGTTCTTTTCTTAAAATACGGTGAAAAGTTGAACCGTTTGTAAACTCAGCAATATCAGAAACATTCTTTTTATGTCTAAGCGTTGATTTAGGAGTCATTATCACAAGCGGCTTACGAAAATCCCTAAGCAACTGTCTTCTTAGAACATGAAAGTAATTTGCAGGTGAAGTGCAGTTAACTACTTGAATATTATCTTCAGCACAGAGTTGTAAGAATCTCTCTAATCTTCCACTTGTATGTTCAGGACCTTGGCCTTCATGTCCATGAGGCAGCAAGAGTGTTAGTCCCGACATTCTTAACCATTTTCTTTCACCCGTAGTAATGAACTGATCAATTATAGTTTGTGCATTATTTGCAAAATCACCAAATTGTCCTTCCCACAGAACTAAGGTTCGAGGGTCTACTTGAGAATAGCCATATTCAAATCCAAGGACTCCATACTCAGACAAAAAACTATCGATGATTTCAAAGAAGCCCTGTTCGTTTCTAAAATGCCTCAGAGGTACAAACCTATTTTCGTTAACTTGATCATAGAGTACAGAGTGTCTTTGACTAAAAGTTCCTCTACCAGAGTCTTGTCCTGAGAGCCTTACGCCATATCCTTCAGCCAATAGTGATGCAAACGCGAGAGACTCAGCAGTCGACCAATCTACTCCTTTTCCCTCATTAATACTGTTGAGGCGATCGTCATAAATTTTTTTGATTCTTTTATGAGGACTAAATTCTTTAGGTATTTGATGAATTTCTTTTCCAATTTTTTTAAATTCATCTTCTGTTATAGACGTTTGTCCCCGTCTAGCATCAATAGATGCAACATTTATTCCTTTCCATGAACCCTCAAGCCAGTCAGCTTTATTAGGTTTATAAGATTTTGCAGATGCTAGCTCTTCATTTAACTTTTTATTATATAAAGAAATCTCATTATCAATCTCTTCCGAAGTTAATACACCCTCATCGATCAATCTTTGCTGATATATGTTTAAAGTCGTCGAATGCTCTTTGATTCTTTGGTACATTAATGGTTGAGTGAATTCTGGCAAATCCATTTCGTTATGGCCAGCTCTACGATAGCAAAACATATCTACAACTACATCCGTCTTAAATTTATTCCTGAACTCAACAGCAAGCCTGCAAACATGAACTACAGACTCTACATCATCTCCATTAACGTGAAATATAGGTGCCTGAATAATCTTAGCAATTTCAGTGCAATATGGAGCTGATCGTCCATAATGGGGTACAGTTGTGAAACCTATTTGGTTATTGATTACAAAATGAATTGTTCCTCCAGTTCGAAAACCTCTTAATTGTGACATTGCAAATGTTTCAGCGACTACTCCTTGACCTGCCATAGCTGCATCACCATGAATGAGGAGACCCATAACTTTGTCATTGGTTTTGTCTTTAAGTAAAGTTTGCTCTGCTCTGACCTTGCCCATAACAACAGGATCAACTGCCTCAAGATGAGATGGATTCGGAGTTAACGAAAGATGAATCTTTTTATCATCAAATTCCCTGTCACTAGAAATGCCTAGATGATATTTAACATCACCCGATCCCAGTATTTCGTTGGGATCTTCGCCGCCTCCTTCAAACTTTGCCATGATGGACCTCAAAGGTACCTCCATAACTGATGATAATAATGTCAATCTTCCTCTGTGAGCTGTGCCTATATAAATATCTTCAATTCCAGATAAACAACTTTGTTTGATTATTTGCTCAATCCCTGGAACAGTTGCCTCACTGCCAACTAGTCCAAATCGTTTTGTGCCAATAAATTTTTTATCTAAGAACTTCTCAAACATTTCTGCTTCTAGCAAACGTTTGAAAATTGCTTTTTTTCCATTTGAAGTAAATTGAGTTTTATTTCTAACTTCCTCTATTCTTTCTTGAACCCATTGTTTTTGATCTGCGTCCTGAATGTGAACAAATTCTACGCCTATTGATCCACAGTATGTCTCCTTTAAAATACTAATAATTTCATTTAATGTTGTGAAATTAAGCCCAAGACTTCCATCAATAAATATTTCTTTACTAAGGTCTTTCTCTTCAAAACCAAAATTTCTGTAATCTAATTCAGGGTAATTTTTAATTTCTTTTAAATCTAATGGATCAAGTTTAGATGCTAAATGGCCATTCACTCTAAAAGCTCTGATAAGTCTTATCGCCCTGATTGAGTCGTATATTTGTTCTTTTAACTCGTCTGAGGAAATATTTGTACTGATATCTTCATTTACTTTATAGGACTTTTTTTCCCAAGAACTATTAATATTTATTGCTAGGTCTTCTTCAGTTGGAAAATCGTTATTTGACCAACTAGCTCTTAAAATATTTTGTTCATTTAAATTTTTTGACAATCCTGAAAAGAATGTTTGCCAATCTTCTGGTATTTGGCTTGGATCGGTTTGATACTTTTCATACATTTGTTCAATGTAGGCAGCATTTGAACCATGTAAGAAAGAGGTTTTATCAAAAATATCATTTGTTGAGGTTTTAGCCATTGAGTAAAATTACTTTAGATTTGATTCTTCAATACCTCAAGTAAAGTCGACCCTAATGCAGCTGGAGAATTTGAAATTTTAATGCCAGCTTCTTTCATTGCTTCAATTTTGTCGTCTGCTCCGCCTTTACCACCAGAAACAATTGCACCAGCATGCCCCATTCTTCTACCTGGTGGAGCTGAAGTCCCAGCAATAAAGCCCACCGTAGGTTTTTTTGTAGTTTGTTTCTTTAAAAATTCAGCGGCTTCCTCTTCTGCTGATCCTCCAATTTCGCCAATCATAATTATTGACTCAGTTTCTGGATCAGAAAGAAATAAATCTAAACAATCAATAAAATTAGTGCCATTTATTGGATCTCCTCCTATGCCAATACATGTAGATTGGCCCAAGCCTGCTACTGTTGTTTGATATACAGCCTCATAAGTGAGAGTTCCTGAACGCGAGACAATGCCTACATTACCTTTTTTATGAATGTGAGCTGGCATGATGCCTATTTTACACTCATCGGGCGTGATTATTCCTGGACAGTTAGGACCAATTAATCTTGAAGATGAAGAACTTAATTTATCTTTAACTTTCATCATATCCATCACGGGAATACCTTCTGTAATACAAACAATTAATTCAATCTCACTATCAATTGCTTCAATGATCGCATTTGCCGCATAAGGGGGTGGAACATAAATAACTGTAGCATTGGCATTAGTTTTTTCTTTTGCTTCTTTTACTGTATCAAAAACTGGAAGTTCAAGATGCATAGATCCACCCTTTTTAGGTGTCACACCTCCAACCATATTGGTTCCATATTTGATAGCCTGCTCAGAATGAAATGTTCCTTGCGCTCCAGTAAACCCCTGGCAAATAACTCTTGTATCTTTATTAACTATTACAGACATTAAACAAGCTTAACTATTTTTTTTGCAGCATCATCAAGGTCGTTTGCAGAAATGATTTCTATTCCTGAATTTTCAAGAATCTTCTTTCCTTGATCCACGTTAGTACCTTCTAATCTAACAACAAGAGGAACAGAAATTTTTAATTCCTTTGCAGCAGAAACAATTCCCTCAGCAATAACATCGCATCTCATGATGCCGCCAAAAATGTTAACGAGAATCCCTTTAACACCCTGGTCTGAAAGGATGATTTTAAAAGCACTCGAGACTTTTTCTTTTGACGCACCCCCGCCAACATCTAAGAAATTTGCAGGTTCACCGCCATACATTTTGATAATATCTAGGCTGGCCATTGCAAGTCCAGCTCCATTAACCATACATCCTATATTTCCATCCAATTTAATATAGGCAAGGTCATATTTTGCTGCTTCTCTTTCATATTCATCTTCTTCATTTTCATCTCTTAGTTCTTCAATTTCGGGGTGTCTATAAATTGCATTATCATCAAAGTTTACTTTAGCGTCTAAACATAAAAGTTTGTTTGTATTTGTCACTATCAGAGGATTAACCTCAACAAGGCTTGCATCTTTTTCAAGAAAAAATAGGTACATATTTTTAATCAAGTCTGACAATTGATTATTCAAATCATCTCCTATTTCAAAAGCCTTTTGAATAATTTCAATGTCATTATTTGTAACACCTATTGATGGTTCAATTTGAACTGTAGTAATATTTTCAGGTGTATCTGCGGCGACAGCTTCAATATCCATGCCTCCCATTTTAGAAACTATAAATGCAACTTTACTCGTTGATCGGTCTAGTAGACATGAAAGATATAATTCTTTTTCTATATCAGAACCATTTTCAATATAAATTCGATTAACCTGTTTACCTGATGCTCCAGTTTGAGGTGTAACTAAATTCATTCCATACATTTTATTCGCTTCGTTTAGGGCATCTTCTTTAGATGAAACAACTTTGACGCCTCCACCTTTTCCTCTTCCACCTGCATGTATTTGAGCCTTAACCACCCAAACTGGACCCTCAACTTCATTTACAGCTCTTTCAATTTCATCTGCGCTATATGCTACAGAGCCTGATGAAACAGGGATGTTATAACTTCTAAACAAATCTTTAGCTTGATATTCGTGAATGTTCATAATTACTTTAATGAGGGATCTATATTTTTAGCTGCATCAAATAATTCACTCACAGCTTCTATTGAAGTATCAAAATGTTTTTTTTCTTCAGCATCTAGGTCTAATTCAACAACTTGTTCAATTCCTCCTGATCCAATTATAACCGGAACACCAACATAAAGATCAGTAACCCCGTATTCCCCATTTAAATGTGCAGCACACGGCAGAGTTTTCTTTTTATCATTTAGATATGAGTCAGCCATTTCAATTCCAGATGCTGCAGGACCATAAAATGCCGATCCAACTTCTAACAATTTTACTACTTCAGCTCCACCTTTCCGTGTTCTGTCAATAATTTCATCAAGTCTCGATTGGGATATTTGACCTTGGTTTACCAAATCCATCAAGGGCTTACCACTAACTGATGTTCTATTAGGAACGGGAACCATGGTGTCACCATGTCCACCTAAAACAAATGAGTCTACCTCACTTATAGGTACATTAAGCTCTTGTGATAAGAAATATTTAAATCTTGAAGTATCAAGCACGCCCGCCATACCAATCACTTTATTTTTCGGTAAGCCAGAATATTTTTGTAGCGCCATTACGATAACATCTAATGGATTTGTAATGCAAATCACAAAAGCGTTGGGTGACGTAGATTTAATACCCTCAGCAACTTGTTTAATGATTTTCAAGTTGGTACCTAAGAGATCATCTCTTGTCATCCCTGGTTTTCTTGGCACACCAGCGGTAATGATTATGACATCAGAGTCTCGCGTATCTTCGTAGTTATCTGTTCCTGATAAGGAAACATTAAAACCATCAATCGCAGATGACTGTGAAATATCTAATGCTTTACCTTTAGCTAGACCAGCCATTAAATCAAAAAGAACAACATCGCCTAATTCTTTCATCGCCGCAAGATGGGCTAAAGTGCCCCCAATTTGACCAGCTCCAATAAGTGATATTTTTTTATTTTTCATCTGAGAATATTTACAATCCGTAAACTAACTAGATAGAGATTAAAATCAAGCTAAGAATCTAAATTATTTCATCGTTGGAATTGTAAATTCCGCACCTTCTCTCATGCCAGTAGGCCATCTTGAAGTAACTGTTTTCAGTCGAGTAAAAAACCTTACTCCATCCATGCCGTGCATTGCGTGATCACCAAATAACGATCTTTTCCATCCGCCAAAACTGTGAAAAGCCATTGGAACTGGTATGGGTACATTAACTCCTACCATGCCGATCTTACATTGATTAGAAAATGCACGAGCAGTATCTCCATCTCGAGTATAAATAGTGGTACCGTTTCCAAATTCGTGATCATTAACCATTTTTAAAGCATCATTAAATGTTGGTTGACGTACAACTGAGAGAACAGGACCAAATATTTCTTCTCTATATATCTTCATGTCCTCTTTAACATGATCAAATAAACAGCCACCTATAAAATATCCATTTTCATAACCTTGAAGTGAAATCGATCTTCCATCAACAATTAATTCGGCTCCTTCAGATACTCCTTCGTCAACATAGCTTTTAACTTTTGCAAGATGGACATCGCTTATTAGTGGACCCATTTCAACCTCTGGATCAGTTCCAGGACCTACCTTTAAGTTCTGAACGCGTGGGGTTAATTTTTCAATTAGTTTATCACCCACATCACCAACAGCAACGGCGACTGATAGAGCCATACATCTCTCACCAGCTGAACCATATCCTGCACCAATTAACCCATCAACAACTTGATTAAGATCAGCATCAGGCATAACAACCATATGATTTTTAGCGCCACCCAAGGACTGGACTCTTTTATTGTGCTTGGAAGACGTATGGTAAATGTATTCAGCTACTGGAGTTGATCCTACAAAGCTTACTGAATCTACAGCTGGATCGGTTATTAATAAATCAACTGCTTCTTTATCTCCGTTGATCACATTGAATACTCCGTCTGGGAGTCCAGCTTCTTTTAACAATTCAGCCATCATATAAGGAACAGTTGGGTCTTTTTCACTTGGCTTTAGAATAAATGAATTGCCACACGCTATCGAAATGACAAACATCCACATTGGAACCATAGCTGGGAAATTGAATGGAGAGATACCAACACTTACGCCCAATGGCTGTCTCATGCTCCAACTATCAATATCGGTTCCTACATTTTCAGAGTATTCACCCTTTAATAAATGTGGAATACCACAAGCAAACTCTACAACTTCCATGCCTCGAGTAATTGAACCCGCTGAGTCCGATAAAATTTTACCGTGTTCAGAAGTCAGCTCTAGTGCAAGCTTATCCATGTCTCGCAAAATTAAATCTTTGAATCTAAAAAATACTCTTGACCTTGTTAGGGGTGGCGTTGCGGCCCATTTTTTTCCAGCTTCAACTGCACATTCTATTGCAAGCTTTACATCCTCTGAATTAGCAAATGAGACTTTTTTTGTTTTTTCTCCATTCGCAGGATTAAATACATCGCCAAACCGTTTAGATTTACTAATATGTTCTTTACCATTAATAAACTGATTAATTACTTTCATTAAACATTCCTATATTTCAAAATTTTCACCAATAGCCTCGCAGCTTTTAGTCCATAGTAGTTTCTTAACCTCATCATTGTCGTAAAAAGACTCAAGTGGAAATGACTTTGCTTTACCCTTAGCTCCTTTTAAACCAGGCCCAACAATTGATCCTGAATTAATTTTAGGATCAGCAATACACCTTAATAATCCTAAGGTTCCGTCCTTTTCAGACTGACCAAACTTCATCATATATTTTGTGAAAAGACTTCCCAAGCCGCCGTCTTCAACAGTAGTAGATTGTAAATCACTTTCTGCAAGACCAGGATGTGCGACCATTGCTTTAATCTTTGGATTTTTATTCTTTAATTTCTCATGCAGACACGCAGTAAACGCAGCATTAGCAAGTTTTGTTTGAGCATAACGTTCCCAACGACCGGTACCAAATATCATACTGCCTTTATCTCCACCTAAGTTACCACCTTTTTTTTCAAAAAATTTTTCTTTTAATTTTTTAGCTTGAGTACGTGCAATACTTGAATGATTGACAATTCTTGCTTCATTTCTTAATTGTGATGCTTTATCTAATAATGGCATACATAACTTAGTAAGAAGAAAATGGGAAAGATGATTTGTTTGCATCTGCACATCAAAACCATCAATTGTAGCTTTGTCTTTAAGCGCCATAACGCCCGCATTATTACACAAGACATCGAGGCCATCTGTACAAATTTCACTTATTTTTGATGATGCCGATTTTACTGATTCAAAGCTTTGTAGATCACAATCTACTTTATGAAGATCGCCATTAGAGCAGCTGTCATTTAGCAAAGCATAAGATGTTTCAGCTCTATCTGATGGACGATTCAGCAATAATACTCGCGCACCAAGCTTTGCAATTGACTCAGCTGCATAAAATCCTAATCCTGAAGTTGTACCTGTTATTGCAACTGATTTATTATCCATTGATGGAAGTGAGTTGAATAAATCTTCAAAATATTTAGTTTTTAAGTTAGGTTTAGTATAAGTATTCTTCATACATGAATTATTGTAAATTAATTAAAGCTAATAGCAATGTTTGAAAAATTATGAGAAAACTTGATCTCCACGGTTTTACATTAGAAGAAGCTTATCAAGAGTTTACAGATTTTATTTATAGTGCTTATGAAGACAGTATTTCTAAGGTTGAAATCGTTACCGGCAATAGTGGACAAATTAAAAAAGAGTTTCCTCATTGGGCAGAGAATAATCATCAAATTAGGTACATAGAGAATAGCTGGCATAAAGGGAGTTTCATCGTAAAAATTGAAAAGAAATATTAGTAGCTGAATTTGTCAATTTGGCAGTCGTATTTAGGTTCAATTGAGTGAAAAGGGTACTATAAATCTTTTCATTGATGGGCAACGCGATATTCTTTTTTCATTAATTCCCCTAATTAATAGTTGCCCATCATCTTATTCATTCAAAATTGATGGACCAGATTTTTAATTAAAGAGTTAGGAAAATTACTGTTGTGCAATCATTTGCTTGATGCCTGCAATTGCTTTTGCAGGGTTTAAGCCTTTTGGACATGCTTGAGTACAATTCATAATAGTATGGCATCTATATACCTTAAAAGTATCATCAAGCTCTTTAAGTCTTTCTTTTCTTTCTTCATCACGACTATCTTGCAACCATCTATATGATTGCAATAAAACAGCCGGTCCTAAATACTTATCACTGTTCCACCAATAACTAGGGCATGATGTAGAACAACAAGCACACAATATACATTCATACAATCCATCAAGCTTTTCACGATCATTTCTTGATTGAATATTTTCAGTATCAGTTGCTTCTTGTTTTTGTTTTATTAGCCATGGCTTAATGGACTTAAGTTGCTTATAAAGATTTTTAAGATTTGTTACCAAATCTTTAATGACCGGCATGTGTGGTAAAGGATAAATTCTAATGTCGCCTTTTACATCAGCTATCGCTTTGGTACACGCAAGTGTATTCGTGCCATCAATATTCATAGCACATGAGCCACAAATTCCCTCTCTACAAGACCTTCTAAATGTTAAAGAAGTATCAACTTCATTTTTAATCTTCATAACGGCATCTAGTACCATTGGGCCACAATCATCTATATCAACTTCATAGGTATCCATTCTTGGATTTTTATCATCCTCAGGAGACCATCTGTAGATTTTAAATTTTTTAATACTTTTATTTTTAGCTTCTAATTTATAATAATCACCGTCAGTGAGTTTTGAGTTGTCTGGAAGGTTGAATTGAACCATTAATAAACTCTTGCTTTGGGTTCTATGTATTTAACCTCATTTGAAAGGGTATATTCATGAACTGATCTGTATTCCAACTTACATTTTTCATCATCAAGCCAGGATAGTGTATGTTTCATCCAGTTTTTATCGTCTCTTTCCTTAAAGTCTTCTCGAGCATGAGCACCTCTGCTTTCTTTCCTATTATGAGCAGAATTCATGGTGACCACAGCTTGGGCAATAAGATTTTTATACTCTAACGATTCTAATAAATCTGTATTCCAGACAAGTGACTTATCTTTTATCTTTAAGTTTTCACTATCTAACCAAGTTTCTTCTATGAGTTTTTTTCCTTCTGACATAATTTCATCATCTCTGAATACTGCACAATGTTTTTGCATAACTTTTTGCATTTGAGATCTCAGTTCAGCTGTTGTAACATCGCCGTCAGAATTTCTGGTAGCATCAAACCTTGCTATTACATCATCAATGACTGATTTAGGAATATCTTTATTTTTCTCCCCCTTAGGAACAATATCATCAATTCTATCAGCTGCTGCTTTTCCAAAGACAACAAGGTCGATTAGAGAATTAGATCCTAATCTGTTTGCACCATGAACGCTCACACAAGCT
>JACWEH010000011.1 GCA_014653585.1 Pelagibacterales bacterium SAG-MED38
AGAGAAAATCTTAGAAATGGTGATAGGGTAAGAGCATATATATATGATGTTAGATCTGAACTTAAAGGCCCACAAATTTTTATGTCAAGATCTCACCCGCAATTTATGGCAAAGTTATTTATGCAGGAAGTCCCAGAAATTTACGATGGAATCATTTCTATTAAAAGTGTCGCTAGAGATCCAGGAAGTAGAGCGAAGATAGCAGTATATACTGAAGATGGCTCAATAGATCCAGTAGGAGCCTGTGTAGGAATGCGAGGTAGCAGAGTCCAAGCGGTAGTAAATGAATTACAAGGTGAAAAAATTGATATAATAAACTGGTCCGAAAATGTTGCGAATCTTGCTATTTCTTCTCTTTCTCCAGCAGAGGTACTTAAAGTAGTTTTAGATGAAGATCAAAATAAAATAGAGGTCGTTGTCTCCGAAGAACACCTAAGCCTTGCAATTGGCAGAAGGGGACAAAACGTAAAACTTGCGACTGAGCTGACAGGTTATGAAATAGATATTTTAACTGAAGATGAGGAGTCATCAAAAAGACAAGAGGACTTCTCAACTAAAACAAATGTATTTATTGACTCACTAGATGTTGACGAAACTCTCGCGCAACTTTTAGTAAGTGAGGGATTTGGAAGCATTGAAGAGGTAATTGATGCTGAAGAAAGTGAACTTCTAGCAATCGAAGGATTTGATGAAGAAATTGCAGCTGAGTTAGTTGAGAGATCAAAGAAATATATGTCTGAGTTGGATGAAAAAAATAACAAAAAACTTGAGGAGTATAATGTTTCAAAAGATTTGATTGAATTCAGTTTTTTATCTAAAGCGATGTTAGTAAAACTTGCCGAGAATAATATAAAGACATTGGAAGATTTTGCAGGCCTAACCACTGATGATCTAATCGGATATCTTGAAGATAGAAGTGATAAAAATTCTAGAGTTTCTGGTCTATTCGAAGAATTTAATATTAACAAAGATGAAGGCGATCAATTAATTATGGAGGCAAGAAAAATATGGCTTGATTAGTCATATATCTAAAGAACTCTCATGACTGAAAATAAAGAGATAAAAAAAGGAAAAAAAACGCTAAGTCTTAAGTTGGGTTCGAAACCCATCATCTCCAACAAAAGAGGGATCGAGGCAGGCAAGACAGTAATTGTAGAAAAAAAAAGGTACAAAAGAAATACCAATACAGATCAGAAGCCTGAACAGGCATCACTAGATAAAAAAGAAGTTACCAGCACATCCAACGTAGCAGAAAAAACTATCACAGATACGAAGTCAAGATCAGGTGTAATTTTGAAACCACTGACTAAGGATGAACAAAAAAAGATTTTACAAGCAGATAGCAAAGAAGAAAAAATTGATGCTATTGATAAAATAAGAAAGGGTAATTCAGCTGAAGAGTCCACAAATGAAAAAGATACAAAATTTGAGGACAATTCAGAATCTAGTATTGAATTAAAAGAAGATAAAAAAGATATTGAGAAGAAGAAGGCCATTCAAGATAAAGAAACAGATTTTCAAGAAAAAAAGAAACCAACCAGCACCTTTGGTAGAAAAAAAATTAGAGAGAGAAAAGTAACTATTGTCACTGCCTTGAGTGATGTGGATGAAAGAACGAGGAGCTTAGCTGCATACAAAAGAGCAAAGCAAAAGACAAGAAAAAACCAAGCAGATCAAGAGCCTGCTAAAAAAATTGTTAGAGATGTTTATATTCCAGAACATTTAACAGTGAAAGAATTAGCCAATCGAATGACAGAAAAATCAGGAGATTTAATTAAATCATTAATGAAAATGGGAATGATGGCTACAATAAATGAGTCTCTTGATGCAGATACAGCTGAATTATTAGTAACTGAATTTGGCCATAACTTTAAAAGAGAAAATATTGAGGAAATAGAGAAAGATTTAATTTCTAAGGACATTGAGGCAATAAAAGAAGACTCAAGATCACCTATTGTTACCATAATGGGTCATGTTGATCATGGAAAAACTTCTTTATTAGACAAAATCAGGAATGCAAATGTTGTTTCAGGAGAAAGTGGAGGTATTACTCAGCATATAGGCGCTTACGAAGTTGAGCATAAAGGTAGTAAAATTACTTTTATTGATACTCCTGGACATGCAGCATTTACAGATATGCGAGCAAGAGGTGCAAATGTAACTGATATAGTAATTTTAATTGTTGCCGCTGATGATGGAGTAATGCCTCAGACAAAAGAAGCAATAGCCCATGCTAAATCTGCAAATGCCCCAATTATAGTTGCAATTAATAAGTGTGATAAGGAGGAGGCTCAGCCTCAAAAAATTAAAGAACAATTATTATCAGAGGAATTAATCGTTGAAGATTTGTCTGGAGATATACAATGTATTGAAGTGTCAGCAGAAACAGGACACAACCTTGACAAACTTCTTGATTCAATTGTTGTTCAGTCAGAGGTTTCAGAGCTAAAGACAAATAATCAAACTTTTGCTGAAGCCACTGTAATCGAGGCTAATGTTGATAAAGGTAGAGGTCCAATATGTAATATTATTATAACAAATGGAAAACTATCTGTTGGAGATATTGCTGTTGCAGGAAGTGAATACGGTAAGGTAAGAGCGATACTTAATGATAAGGGAAAAAATCTAAAAGAGGCAACTTCATCTATGCCTGTACAGGTCTTAGGTTTAAATAATCCTCCTGAGGCTGGAGATAGTTTTGTCACAGTTGAAAGTGACGAAAAAGCGAGAGAATTATGTGAGATTAGAAGTGAAATAAAAACTAATAAAGCGTTACCTAAGAAGATCAAAAATCTAGATGGAGATACAACATTTGGCTCATTAAATGGTAAAAAGGAAATATTGGAAGTTGTGGTGAAATCTGACACTCGAGGATCTTCAGAAGCTATCGTCCATCAAATTGAAGGCATTGATAGTGATAAGATAAACATTAAAGTAATTCATTCAGGTGTGGGATTTATAAATGAAAGTGATGTTGCCCTCGCGTCAGCATCTAACGCATTACTCATTTCATTTAATACGACAGCAACAAAAGAGGCAAAATCAAAGGCTAAGCTAAGTAATCTAAATATTCAAAATTTTAATATTATCTATGAACTTCTTGAATATGTTTCTGATTTTGCAAGCGGTAAACTTAAGCCTACTCTTCAAGAAAGCTTTATTGGTAAAGCAGAAGTTCTACAAATTTTCAAAGTTTCAAAAATAGGCTCAATCGCAGGTTGTATTGTTGTTGAAGGTTCTGTTAATAAAAATGCTAAAGTAAGAGTAACAAGAAATTCAGAAACCATATATGATGGTGATATTCTCAGTTTAAAACGAGAAAAAAATGAAGCAAATGAAGTTAAAGCTGGAACAGAATGTGGAATAAGTGTCAAAGAATTTAACGATTTCCAAATAGGAGATAATATAGAAGTATTTAGTGTTGAGGAAATAGCACAGTCACTGTGATCCTAAAAAGGAAATACGAAACCACTGATAGATCCCTAAAAGTTTCTGAAATAATTAGAAAAGCAGTAAGTGAAGTTCTTGTAAGAAATGAATTTCCAATTAATCCATCATTTAATTTTCCATTAAGCGTTGTTAATGTTGAAATGAATAAGGATCTTAAAATTGCTTATGTGTATGTATTAACTCATGAAAAAATAGATAAGGATGAAATTATAGAAAGACTAAAGAGCTGTAAAAAATATATTTCTCAAGAAGTAAATAAGTCAGTAGATCTTAAGTTTATTCCTAAGTTAGTATTTCGAAATGATGAGACAGTTGACCAATTAAATAATATCAACAAATTATTAAATTCTGATAAATTTATTAAAGACAATAATGTAGATTAAGATGAAAGATGGGTGGATCTTTATAGATAAACCTAAGGAGATAAGTTCATTTGAAGTTATCAGGAAACTAAGAAAAATTCTTAACATTAAAAAAATTGGTCATGCAGGAACGTTAGATCCATTTGCTACTGGGGTCCTGGCAGTAGCACTAGGTGAAGCAACAAAAAGTATATCATATTTTAATGCTAGCAAGTTCTATCAATTTCGAGTTTTATTTGGGATATCAAAAGACACTGACGACTCTACTGGTAAAACTCTGCAGACCTCAGATGCAATTCCATCAAAAAAAGATATTGATGTATGTCTAAAAAATTTCATTGGTTTTCAACAACAGGTCCCTCCTAGATACTCAGCAGTAAAAATAAATGGCAAAAGGGCCTATAAATTGGCAAGAGAAAACAAAACCTTTGAAATTAAATCTAAAGAGGTAAATATCCAGAATCTCACTTGTTCAGCTACAGAAAAAAAAGAAGAATTCATATTTACCATGGAATGCTCTAGTGGAACCTATGTAAGATCATTTGCTAGAGATCTAGGCAAAATGCTTAATACATTTGCTCATGTTTCTGAGTTAAGAAGGATCAAAATTGGAAAATTTGGTGAAAATAATATTATTTTACTAGATAATTTAGCTGAATTAGTACATATTGGCGATCATTTTGAGATGATACATTCTATTCAAGATGTACTGGACGACATCCCGGCAGTACAGCTAAATAGAGATTTAAGCAAGAAATTTCGAAATGGACTAAACTTTGATTACTTTAATGAAGATATATTTGAAGATACTTTATTAATTATATCCGATGAAAAACTTTTAGGCATTGGCAAAGTTATAGAGGGAAAAATAAAACCTGTAAGGGTTTTCAATTTGTAAAAGGATAAGAGATGTCGATAAAAAGTGAAAGTAAAAGCAAACTCATTAATGAGTACTCAAGATCAGAAAAAGATACAGGTTCTCCAGAAGTACAAATAGCAATTCTTACTGAGAGAATTACCAATCTAACTGGACATTTTCAGTCTCATAAAAAAGATAACCATTCTAGAACTGGATTAATGAGATTGATAAATCAAAGACGCAGTTTGCTAGCGTATTTAAAGAAAAGCAATAAAGATTCTTATGACAAGTTAATCGATAAATTAGGAATTAGAAAATAATAATGAACTATATTAAATTTAAAGGAATGAATGAATATGAAAGAAGTGATTTCAAGAGAAATGAACTGGGGCGACCAGAAACTAAAAATAGAAACAGGAAAAGTAGCAAAACAGGCAACAGCATCAACAATTGTTAGCTATGGTGATACAGTTGTTATGGCAAATGTCGTAGCAGCTAAAGAGCCAAAACCAGATTTAGATTTTTTCCCACTTACAGTAAGTTATCAGGAAAAATTTTACGCTGCTGGTAAAATTCCAGGTGGTTTTTTTAAAAGAGAGGGAAGACCAACAGAGTTTGAAACTCTTACCTCAAGATTAATTGATCGTCCAATCAGGCCTCTCTTTCCAGAAGGTTTTAAAAATGAAACTCAGGTTATATTAACTGTGCTTTCGCATGACGGAGAAACCAATCCTGACATTGTTGCAATGATAGCGGCCTCAAGTGCATTAACATTGTCTGGAGTTCCTTTTATGGGCCCAATTGGTGGATGTAGAGTGGGTTATGATGGATCAAATTATACATTGAATCCAAAAATAAATGATGATGGAGATCTTGATCTTGTCGTTGCGGGCACTAGCGACGCTGTACTAATGGTTGAGTCTGAAGCAAAGCAGCTTTCAGAGGAAATAATGTTAGGAGCAGTAAAGTTTGGTCATGAGTCAATGCAAGAGGTTATAAAAATCATAATCAATCTTGCTGAGGAATGCGCAAATGACCCTTGGGAGTTCAGCCATACAATTAATGAGTCATTGTTAGATGAAATTAAAAAAACTTGTGAAGATAAAATTGCGAAGAGTTACTCAATTGTTGATAAGATGGAAAGACAAAGTTCGCTTTCTGAAATTAAGTCAAGTTTAGAGGATCAATATAAAGAAAACGAGGAGTACAGCATCAACGAGGTAATGGGATATTTTAAAAAAATCGAAAAAAATGTTGTGAGATCTCAAATATTAAACAATCAATCTAGAATTGACGGTCGGAAGTTAGATGAAGTAAGAAATATTTCGTCAGAAGTATCGTGGCTGCCAAGAACTCATGGATCTGCTTTATTTACAAGAGGTGAGACTCAAGCAATTGTTGTGGCAACTTTAGGATTTGGCGAAGATGAACAAAGAATTGAAGCATTGCAAGGATCATACAAAGAAAATTTCATGCTTCATTATAATTTTCCACCATATTCAGTTGGTGAAGTGGGAAGACTAGGAGCAACAGGTAGACGTGAAATTGGCCATGGAAAACTTGCATGGAGAGCTCTAAAGGCAGTTTTACCATCAAAAGATGACTTTGATTATACCATTAGATTAGTCTCAGATATTACGGAGTCAAATGGATCATCATATATGGCAACTGTGTGTGGTTCATCACTTGCATTAATGGATGCAGGAGTTCCTATTAAAAATTCTGTTTCAGGAATAGCAATGGGCTTAATTAAAGAAGGTGATGATTTTGCAGTTCTATCAGACATTTTGGGAGATGAAGATCACCTTGGTGACATGGACTTTAAGGTGGCTGGAACCAAGGAAGGTGTAACCTCTCTTCAAATGGACATTAAGATCACAGGCATCACCTATGAAATTATGGAGAAAGCCCTTGAACAAGCAAAGGGTGGGAGAGACTATATTCTTAATGAAATGAACAAAGAAATTTCTGAAGCCAGAACAGAACTAGGTCCTTACACCCCTCGTAGTGAGACAATAAAAGTCAAAAGGGACAATATTGGAGAAATAATTGGCAAAGGTGGTTCTACAATTAAGGATATTATAGAAAAATCTGGAGCAAAGATTGACATCAGTGATAATGGAAATGTTAAAATTGCTGGAACTAATAACGAAAGTATTGAGGCGGCTAAAGAACTAATCAATTCTATAATTGAAGAGCCAGAGGTGGGACAGGTTTATGAAGGTAAAGTTGTTAAGATTATGGAATTTGGTGCTTTTGTTAACTTCTTTGGAAAAAGGGACGGCCTTGTTCATATTTCTCAACTCTCAAAAGAAAGAGTTGAAAAAGTTACTGACGTAGTAAATGAGGGTGATATAGTCAAGGTAAAGGTTCTTGGTTTTGATAAAGGTAAAGTTAAATTATCAATTAAGGATACTGAAGAATAATTTTTTTAAAAATTTGAAATGATCCAAATAGATACTTCTGAAGATAAACTTCATGAAGAGTGTGGTGTATTTGGTATATTTGGGAGTCCAGACGCATCAACTTTAACAGCTCTAGGGTTGCACGCACTACAACATAGAGGTCAAGAAGGTGCGGGTATTGTCACTTTTGATGGAGAAAAATTTCATGGTGTCAGAAGACCCGGCCTAGTTGGTGACCACTTTAATAAAACAGAAGTTATAGACAGACTCTTAGGTAGCAACGCTATAGGTCATGTAAGATATTCCACAACTGGCAACTCAATACTAAAAAATATCCAGCCACTATATGCAGATCTATCCTCAGGCGGTTTTGCATGTGCGCATAATGGAAATTTAACAAATGCATCTATTTTGAGGGATTCTCTTGTTAAAGATGGTGCTATATTTCAGTCAACATCTGACACAGAAACAATTCTTCAGCTTGTAGCTAAATCAAGTAGGCAGCAAACAGTTGATAAATTAATAGATGCATTATTCAAAATACAAGGGGCTTATTCATTAGTAATATTAACTAATAAGAAATTAATTGGAGTAAGGGATCCTTATGGTATTCGCCCTCTTGTTCTTGGTGATCTTAATGGAGCGCCCGTGCTGACATCAGAAACTTGCGCACTAGATATTATAGGCGCTAAGTATGTCAGAGATGTTGAGCACGGTGAAATAATTATTATATCTGAAGATGGAATGGAAAGTATAAAGCCATTCCCTAAAGTTCAAGAAAGGCCATGTATTTTTGAGAGAATATATTTTTCAAGACCTGATAGTATAGTGGGTGGCAAAACTGTTTACACTTATAGAAAAAATCTAGGTCAAGAGCTTGCAAAAGAAAACCACATTGATGCTGATGTCATCATTCCGGTACCTGATTCTGGAGTACCGGCAGCACTTGGATACTCTCAAGAGTCTAAAATTCCATTTGAATTAGGCATTATAAGAAATCATTATGTAGGCCGTACATTCATAGAGCCATCACAATCTATTAGGCAATTTGGGGTAAAGTTAAAACATAATGCAAACTCTTCTTATATAAAAAATAAGAAAGTTATTCTGATTGACGATTCAATAGTAAGGGGCACAACAGCAAAAAAAATTATAAAGATGGTTTATGATGCTGGAGCTAAAGAAGTACATCTTGGAATTGCATGCCCTCCTATTAAGCATCCAGATTTTTATGGAATTGATACGCCAGATTACAATGAGCTAATAGCTGCAAAATCCTCATTAGAGGAAATCAATAATATCATTGGTTCAAAATCAATATTCTTTCTTTCTTTAGAGGGAACTTATAAAGCGATGGGTTATGAAAAGAGAGATAATGAAACACCCCAATTTACAGATCATTGTTTCACAGGTGATTATCCAACTAGTCTTTTGGATAGAGAACAGGGAACAGTATCAAAACAATTTTCACTTTTGTCTGAGAAGAATTAAATTTCTTTTGGAACTCCCACTTTATTATACCCACAATCTACGTAATGAACTTCACCTGTAACACCTGAAGACATATCGCTCAGTAAATACAGGCCTGATTTACCAACATCTTCGAGGTTAATATTTCTATTCATAAGAGAATTTTTCTCAGACCATTTCATCATATCTTTGCCACCTGATATTCCAGCCATTGCAAGAGTTTTCATTGGACCAGCAGAGAGAGCGTTAACTCTAATGTTTGAGGGTCCTAAATCAGCCGCTAAATATCTCACACTTGATTCCAAAGCGGCTTTTGCAACACCCATTACATTGTAATTCCTAATATATTTTTGGGAGCCGTCATAGGTTAAGGTAACCATAGATCCTCCATTTTTCATAAGTCTTTCAGCCTCATGAGCAACTTCAGTAAATGAAAAACATGAAATCAACATGGTGTTCGAAAAGTTTTCTCTAGAGGTATTTAGATACTTACCTTTTAATTCATCTTTATTTGAAAAAGCAATGGAATGTAAAATAAAATCTATAGTTCCCCATCTTTCTTCAATGAGTTTGAATGAATCTTTTATAGAACCATCTTTTAAGACATCACACTCAATTAAAAAATCGTTATTGATCGATTCCGCTAATGGCTTTACTCTTCTTTCTAAAGACTCACCTTGGTAAGTAAAACAGAGTTCAGCTCCCTCATTAGCAAGTTGTTGTGATATTCCCCAAGCAATTGAATGATCATTTGCAACTCCCATTATAATACCTTTTTTACCACTCAGTGATTTCATGACTCATACCTCCTAAAAACTAAAGAAGCATTAGTTCCACCGAAACCAAAACTATTACTCATTGCTATATTAATTTTTTCATCGATGCGAGAAGTCAATATATTCATTCCATTAGCATCTTCATCTAACTCTTCAATATTTGCTGACTCTGATAGAAAATTGTTATTCATCATAAGTAAAGTGTAAATTGACTCGTGTACTCCAGCAGCTCCAAGCGAATGTCCACTTAATGACTTAGTAGAGCTTATGAAGGGAATTTCATTTTTAAAAACTTCTTTAATAGCTTTTAATTCAGCCTTGTCTCCAACAGGAGTTGAGGTTCCATGGGCATTTATATAGTCAACTTTTTCTATATCTTTTGTTGCCATTAGCATGCACCTTGCCGCACCTTCTCCTGAAGGTTGAACCATATCATAGCCATCTGAGGTTGCTCCATAACCTACAATTTCTGCATATATTTTTGCATTTCTTTTTATTGCAGTTTCTAGTTCTTCAAGAACAACCACGCCTCCTCCACCAGCAATTACAAAACCATCTCTTTGAGAGTCAAAAGCCCTCGAAGCTTTAGTTGGATCATCATTATATTTTGACGAAAGAGCTGGCATTGCGTCAAATAAAGCTGATAAAGTCCAGTCAAGTTCTTCACCACCACCTGCAAAAATTCTATCTTGCTTACCTAATTGAATAAGCTCATATGCATTACCTATGCAGTGGGCGCTTGTTGAACAAGCGGAACTAATAGAATAGTTAACTCCTTTAATTTTAAAATATGTTGATAAAGTTGCAGAGTTTGTACTGCACATAACTTTGGGAACACTAGTGGGTCCAATTTTTTTTGGTCCTTTTTCCCTTGTAATATCAAATGCTCTTAACAGACTTTTAGTTGATGGGCCGCCAGACCCCATTATTAACCCTGTTTGATTATTAGAAATTTCATCTTCACTTAAACTTGAGTCACTTATAGCTTCATTCATCGCTATATAATTGTAGCTTGCCCCATCACCCATAAACCTTAAGAATTTTCTTTCGATTGACTCTTCCAAATTTAAATTGATTTGCCCACTAACTTGACTTCTAAATCCCATATCTTTTTGGGACTCGTCAAACGCGATACCAGATTTTGTATTAAAAAGTGAATCATTTACTTCACTTTTATTATTTCCTAAAGATGAGACTATCCCTATTCCTGTAATTACAACTCTTCTCATTATTTGATTAGGCCAACTTTGAGCCCCTCTGCTGTATATATTTCCTTACCGTCTACTAAAACGGAGCCATCACCAACACCAACAATGACGCCTCTTTTTATTATTTTCTTCATGTTGATTTTATACTCAACAAGCTTAGACTCCTTTAATATTTCTCCACCAAATTTCACACTTGAAGAGCCTAAAGCTCTTCCTCGTCCAGGGTTACCAATCCAACCTAAATAGAAACCTACGAGTTGCCACATTGCATCTAATCCTAGGCATCCAGGCATCACAGGGTCCATCTCAAAATGACAATCAAAAAACCAAAGATCTGGATCAATATCTAGCTCAGCAAGGATCTCTCCCTTTTCATATTTTCCACTGTCATCTGTGATTTTGGTAATGCGGTCAAACATTAACATTGGGGGCAAGGGAAGCCTTGCATTGCCAATCCCAAACATAGTTCCATGAGCGCATTCCAGTAATTCTTCTTTTGTAAAGCTTGATTTTTTTTCCACTAAGGTTATTTATCTCATTGTTTTATATGAAGTTTAATTAGACTAATGTATTATTATTGTAAAATACATTAAATTTTAATAAATAGTAAAATTATGAATGATATTAAGCAGTTTTTAAGATCTAATGCTTTGAGACCAACAAAGCAAAGAATAGTCATAGCAGGCTACTTATTCGATGGTACCGATAAGCATGTAACTGCTGAAAGCTTGTCTACGGAGCTTGCTAAAAGAAAGCACATAATATCACTGGCCACAATTTATAATACACTTCACGATTTTTATGAAAACGGACTTTTGAAAAAACTTACTCTTAGCGCTGATAGAGTCTATTTTGATACAAACACAGATGATCATCATCATTTTTATTCTGAAAAAGAACAATTCCTAATTGATATTAATAAGAACATAAAAGTAAATGGCTTGCCTAAGACTCCAAAAAATAAAAAGATTAATAAGGTAGAAGTTATTGTTCACCTCGATAAGTAATTGATAATAGTTATCAATATCAGTTTAGAATGATTCTAAAGTGTTGACAAAATTTGAATCAACCTTATATAAAAAACTAATTGTTAATTAATTATTGTTGAGGAAGAAAACATGACTGAATTAAAAGAAAGTAAAACACTTGATAATTTGAAAGCAGCATTCGCTGGTGAAAGTCAAGCAAACAGAAGATATTTATATTTTGCTCAAAAGGCAGATGTAGAAGGCCACAATGATGTAGCTGCAGTATTTAGATCTACTGCCGAAGGTGAAACTGGCCATGCTCATGGTCATTTAGAATTCATGGAAGAAGTTGGTGATCCAGCGACTGGTGAACCAATTGGATCAACAGAAGATAATCTAAAAGCTGCAATAGCAGGTGAAACGCATGAGTACACAGATATGTATCCTGGTATGGCAAAGACAGCACGTGAAGAAGGTTTTGATGAAATTGCTGACTGGTTTGAAACATTAGCAAAAGCTGAAAAATCTCACGCAGGTAAATTCCAAAAAACACTAGATTCAATCGATTAAGTTATTTGGGGCTGTTATAAACAGCCCCTAACTTAAACAATGGATTATAAAAAAGAAGGAAGTCTCGCCGCACCTACTAGGGATCTAGTAGATTGGAATTCTGAAAGCTACACCAACGAAGAAGAGTTAAACGCCGAGATGAAAAGGCAGTTTGAGGTTTGTCATAGTTGTAGAAGATGTTTTAATCTCTGTGATAGCTTTCCGACGTTATTTGATTTGATTGATGACTCTCCAAATGAATCAGTTGATGATCTCACCAAGAAAGATTTCGAAGACATTACTGACAAATGTACACTTTGTGATATGTGCTTCATGACTAAATGTCCATATGTTCCACCACATGAGTTTAACATTGATTTCCCTCACCTTATGTTGCGTTATAGAACTTTTCAGGATAAGCAGAATAAGTTGCCAAAAATTCCTAAAGAGTTGGCTAAAATAGATCGCAACGCTAATCTAGCCAAAATTTCTCCCACTCTTGCAAACTGGAGTTCTGATAAAAAAAATAGTCTAACACGGCGCCCACTTGAGATGATAAGTGGCATTGATAAAGACGCTGAGTTACCTAAGTTCGAAAAAAAGACATTCCACGAATTATCAGAGAAAATTGATATTAAAGTAAACGCAAGTGCACCTGCTTTTGGAAGAAAAGTTGCAATTTACTCAACGTGCTATGTAAATTTCAATAATTCAAAGGTTGGAATCGCTGCTCAAAAAGTACTAAACCATAATGGTGTTGAAACTATCTCTTCATATCCCGGATGCTGCGGCATGCCACATTTAGAGCAAGCTCAGCATGAAAAGGTTATTAAACAATCTGAAATCGTGTCTAAAGAACTTTGTAGTTTGATAGATCAAGGGTATCAAATTGTCACTTTAACCGCGAGTTGTGGGCTGATGCTCAAATTTGAATGGCCACTTCTCAATCCTAATAACGAAAATGTAAAAAAACTCTCAAAAAATGTTTTTGATATTGATGAATTCATTGTTGATATAAGTAAAAAAGAGGGGTTAGTTGAAGGTCTTAATTCTCTTGATGGAGGAGTGACTGTTCACAATGCGTGTCACGCAAGAGCTCAGAACATGGGTAATAAAGCTATGGAGATGTTAAAGAAATTACCTGATACAAAAGTTGATGTTGTAGAAAAGTGCGCAGGGCATGGAGGAACTTTTGGAGTTATGAAGAAAACTCGAAAGTCCGCAAATAAGTACGGCAAAGCAACAGCTAGACAAATTAAAAATAAGAAAAATAAGTTAATGGTTTCAGATTGCCCACTTGCTTGCAAGCACCTTAATGAGTTTTTAAACGAAGACAAAGACTCTAATTATATTTCAATGCATCCAATAGAAGTAGTAGCTCAAGCGTATAATCTCTCTTGATTTTGTTAAGTTAGACACTACATAAATCTTTATGACTATAGAAAATAGAAAAATTGAATCCTCTGATCTGCTTGAATATAGCGCTTATGCGAAAGAAAGAAGAAGTATAAGAAAAGAGGTAGTTCAGATGAAAAAAAATAGGAGAGTGGAACTCGGACCACATTCTACGTTTTATTTCGAAAACTTCTTTACTATGAAAGCTCAAATTCAAGAGATGCTTTACATAGAAAAGGGTGGCGATGAACAACTCAAAGATGAGTTAGAGGCTTATAATCCTCTTGTACCACAAGGCTCAGAACTTGTAGCAACTTTTATGTTTGAAATTGATAATCCAAACACAAGAAAAAAAGTTTTATCGTCCTTAGGAAATGTTGAGAATAAATTATTCATAAGTATTAACGGGACAAAGCTATACGCGACACCTGAAGAAGATGTAGATCGTACAGATAACTCAGGAAAAACTTCATCTGTTCATTTTATTCATTTTAAATTTAGTGATAAGCAAGTTGAGGAATTTAAAAACTTAAGCAGCAGAATTGAGATTGGCACAGACCACGATAACTATCTTCATAGTACTGTGCTTTCTAAAGAAGTGAAAGAAGCCCTGGCAAAAGATTTTAAGTAATTCTTATTTACCAGTAGATCCAAATCCACCTTGACCTCGATTAGTCTCATCTAAATTGTCAACTTCTTTAAATTCTACTTTAGTGACATTTGAGAAAACCATTTGAGCAATTCTTTCTAGAGGACGAACAATAAATTTTTCTTTACTTAAATTTATTAGTATTACTTTTATTTCTCCTCTGTAATCACTATCAATGGTACCTGGTGTATTCAAAACAGTTATTCCGTGTTTAAAAGCAAGGCCAGACCTTGGTCTTACCTGGGCTTCCATGCCTGTCGGCATTGAAATTGAAATTCCACATGCAATTATTTCTTTTTCCCATGGGGGAATTGTAATATCACTTTTTATTGAGGCACATAAATCAACTCCTGAAGCTTCTTTTGACTGATACTTAGGCAATTCAAAGTCTTCAATATCAGATATTTTTTTAATGAATATAGAATTTTTTTTAGTGGACAAGCTTCTAACTTTTTAGATGCTGAACTATCTTATGAGATAATTTCTCAGCAACTTCCTCTTTTCGCATCTGTTTCCAGTTTTCGGTTTCAGATTTAGAAATAAAATGAATCTCATTTGTATCTTTACCAATAACTTGTCCGTTTGAAACATTATTACCGAGAATCCAATCACAGCCCTTTTTTTCCAATTTAATTTTTGAATTTTCCTCTAGTTTCTCAGTTTCAGCTGCAAAGCCAACTACAAGGCCTGGTCTCTTATCATTACGTTTACTTAATCTAGATAAAATATCTGGATTCTCTTCTAATGTGATGTCTAGCCTTGAACCGTTTTTCTTAATTTTGGTTTCACTTTGTTTCATAACTTTATAATCAGCAACTGCAGCAGCACAGATAGCAATATTTACAGGTAACGCTTTATCGCATTCGAGCATCATTTCATCAGCCGATGACACATGAACAACCTTATCGACATTGGGATTAGGTAATTTAGTTGGTCCAGAGATTAAAGTTGTGTAAGCACCCAATGATGATAATTTTTCTGCGATTGTGAAGCCCTGCTTCCCAGAAGATTCGTTGGAAATAAATCTTACAGGGTCTATCATTTCTTTTGTTGGCCCAGATGTAACAAGAGCTGAGAAATCTCTAAGTGGTTTGAAATCTAAACTATTAATAAAATCATTTGTATATTTTATAATTTCACTCGGTTCACTCATCCGGCCTTCCCCATATTCCCCGCAAGCCATTTCACCATTTTCTGGTCCAACAAATTTTATGCCATCATTTCTAAGAGTTTGAATATTCCTTTGTGTTGCATTGTTAAGCCACATTCTTACATTCATTGCTGGCGCAACAATTATGGGTTTATTTGTAGCCACCAAAACAGTTGATGCTAAATCGTCTGTATTCCCATACGCAATTTTGGACATGATGTTTGCTGTTGCAGGCGCAACAAGAATGACGTCAGCTTGTCTGGAAAGTTGTATATGACCCATTTCATGTTCATCAGTTAAGTTGAATAGATCTGTATAAACCTTATTTTCTGATAAGCTCTCAATGGATAAGGGTGTTACAAATTCTGAACCTGATTTTGTTAGAATACAAGTAACATCAATGTTATTGGCTTTAAGACCCCTTATTATTTCAAGCGATTTATAAGCGGCAATACCACCGGTAATGATTAACAATACCTTTTTTGATTTATTCATTCCGTAGAGTTATACTTTTTTATTTATCTTGAAAAGAAAATACAATTATAAAAAAGTATTCTATATCAATGATATAATTAAAGCCAAGCTTGAAATTAAGACCATTCCGCCAATTATAAAGTACTTTCTATTAGTCTTTTGGGGTGTATTATCTGAATTGCCTTCAGTGATGATATTAAAAGCTTGATCGGCTCTTGAGATAAAATCAGGAATATCAGGCATTTTACGAGCAATACTTTGAAGAGTTTCCTGTGTTTGTTTTAATCTATTTTTTATTCCCAGTTCATCTTTAAGCCAAGTTTCTATTTCAGGTTTAGAAACTTCCCAGAAATTTATTTCAGGATCCAGTTTTCTTGCTACGCCCTCAACAGTAATCATAGTTTTTTGCAACAAAAGAAGTTGAGGTTGTAAAAACATATTAAATTGTTCTGTTATATCAAAAAGTTGAATTAATACATTGCCCATAGAAATATTTTTTGCTTTTTGATTAATTATAGGCTCGCCAATTGACCTCAAAGCTTGTGAAAAGTCTTCAGTAGATTGACTTTTATCAATTAGTCCAGCTTCTTGATGAATTTTAGCTATCAAATAATAATCTTGCTTTATAAATCCGTAAATAATTTCTGCTAGGTAAGATCTATTCTTCTTATCAAGCCTTCCCATAATTCCAAAGTCAACTGCAAGTAAATTTCCATTTTTATTTAAAAATAAATTACCTTGATGAAGATCTGCATGGAAATAGCCGTCTCTGATCGACTGTCTTAAAAAATTTACTATTAAATTTTCAGCTGATTTTTTGATATCATAATTATTTTCATTAAGTTTTTCGATTTTATCTGCTGGGATTCCATTAATTTTCTCCATGGTAAGTATTTTTTGAGTAATTTTTTCCCAATAAACTAGTGGGACATAAAAACTCCCGTCTAATTGAGTATTTTCTCTAAGTTCTGATGCAGCTGCTGCCTCATATCTCAAGTCCAGTTCAAACTTAATCACTTCTTTTGCTTTTTTGATAATTGAATTAGGCCTTAACCTCTCAAATTCCTTAAAATTCTCCATGAAAGAAGTCAGCCATTCTAGGCGTGACATTTCTTGTTCTATGATTTTTTCAATTTGAGGTCTGAGTATTTTAACCGCTACTTCAGTTTCAATCCCATTATTATTTATTTTTGCAAAGTGAACTTGAGCTATAGATGCCGCAGCAATTGGTTCACTAAAATCAGTAAATACCCTATCTATAGTTGTTCCGAACTCACTTTCTACAATTTTAATTGCAATATCTTTAGAAAAAGGCGGTAAATTATCTCTTAAAATAGATAAGTCATCCGCAATAGTATTTCCAACAATATCTGGCCGTGTTGAAATTAGCTGGCCCAATTTGACGAAAGAGGGGCCTAGCTCATTTAATGCTTTAGCAACCCTAACTCCGTCTGAGTCATTCATTAGTTCTTTATTTTTAGAAACTCCTATAGATAAAAGTTGAGTGATTATTGTGTAAATAATTCTGTATCTCACATTTTGACCTATTAGTCGTAATATGTCGTGTGCTTTAAATATTCTGATTATCTTTAATAGAAAAAAAAAATTATTTATCATAATTCTTTCTTTTCTGCTGAATGCATCGCAACTACTCCATTAAAAAGATTGCGGTAGTCAACTGTTACAAAATCTGAACTTTTAATTATTTCTAGAAACTCTTCTTGTGATGGGAATTCTCTAATTGTTCTAGTTAAATATTTATAAGGCTCTTCATCGCCAACAATAACTTTTCCAAATATCGGAATTAATGAAGAATATAAGTTGTATACCTTAGATAACGATTCATTTTTAACCTTAGAAAATTCAAGACATAGAAATCTACCGCCAGGTTTCAAAACTCTTTTTGCTTCCTGCAAGGATTTTTTAAGATCACTAAAATTTCTAACACCAAAAGAAACTAAATAAGCATCAAAAGTATTATCTTCAAAAGGCAGTTGCTCAGCTGGTGCGACTACCCACTCAATATCATTTGAATACTGCTTTATTCTTTTTCCTACTTCAACCATATTCTCATTCGGATCACAGACTATAGCCTTACCTTTTCCATTAACTCTTTTAAGGAAGCGCCTTGAAATATCTCCTGTGCCACCAGCGACATCAATTATTTTCATTTCTTCATGAGGTGAAAGCCAATCAATCATTAATTCTTTCCAATACCTATGAACACCCATAGACATTACATCGTTCATAATATCGTATTTACTCGCAACTGAATTAAAGACTTCTTTTGTTTCCATCTAATAAATATTTGATAAGTTAAGTATCTTTTATTTTATAACTAATAATTAATATATAAAAATATATGCCTGAGTT
This sequence comes from Pelagibacterales bacterium SAG-MED38, assembly GCA_014653585.1. Next base: position 18,089 of record JACWEH010000011.1, read on the forward strand.
GCCTGAAGTTCAAACTGTAGTTAATGGGATAAAAAGTAAACTTATTGGATCAAAGATCAAAGACACAGAGGTATTTGTCAAAAAACTCAGATATCCTGTACCAATAAACCTTAAAAATAAAATTAATAAAAGCTCACTATTAGATGTAGAGAGGCGAGCAAAATACATAATTTTAAGGTTATCGAATGACTACTCTCTTATTATTCACCTCGGTATGTCCGGAAGAATAATTATTGATAAAAAAAAAGAGATAAAATCGATTAAACACACACATTTTCAGTTACATTTTTCCAATGATTTACTATTGCAATTTATAGATCCGCGAAGGTTTGGCTGCATATTACTAAGAGAAACCAGCAAGCTACTAGAAGAAAGGCTTCTTAAATATTTAGGTGTTGAACCGCTTGATAAATCTTTTAATTACAAATATTTGCATGAAATCGCTAGCAATAAAACATCACCAATTAAATCCATAATTATGAACCAAAAGTATGTTGTAGGTGTCGGGAATATTTATGCATCTGAGTCTCTATTTTTATCAAACATAAGTCCTTTTAAAATAGGCAGCAAACTTACTTTATCTGAAAGCGATCGATTGGTGCGTTCAATTAAGAGGGTACTTAAAAAATCAATTCAAATGGGGGGATCAAGTATAAATGATCATACGATGATTTCTGGCAAGTTAGGCCATTACCAGAATAAACTTCAAGTATACGGACGTGATGGGCAAAAATGTAGAAATAAATCTTGTCAGCTGCCCATAATACGCATAGTAATAGCCCAGAGATCGACATTCTACTGTAGTAGCTGTCAAAAATAATAAATACAAAAAAATATGGCTAACACTAAATCTGCAAAAGCAAAAATAAGAGAAATATCTAAGAAAACTGATGTAAATAAGTCTGTGAGAAATAGATATCGTACCTTTATTAAAAAAGTTGAACTAAATATTGTGAGTGGTGATAAGTCGGCGGCAAAAACCGCTCTGAGATCAGCTGAGTCCGAAATGATGTCTGCTGTTTCAAAAAAGATTGTTCATAAAAACACTGCAGCAAGAAAAATTTCTCGACTATCGAATAAGATAAAATCACTAAAATAGATTCATCAAACTTTTTCCGTATGTTAAGGCCCATAATGGATGTTATGTGGAAACAATAGAGTTTAATTTCGTATTAAAATTTAGCTCCAAGTAAATAATATTTTTTATTGCGATTCAATTTTAATAACGCTAAGTTTATTTAATTAAAAATAATCATTTTAATTATCCAAATTATTTTTTTTAGGTCTGGATTCATAATTAGAATTCAGTAGGTGCTTTTTGGAATAGTTTTTTCCAAATGAAAAAAAGTGCAAAAAAAAATTATGCTTTTATCTAAAATTGGATACAATTTTAATGACTAAAATTGAGGGAGTTCATAATTAATGTTTCAAGATCTAGAAAATGCACAGCCCTCAAAATCTAGCATTCGAGATCAATGGAATATTGTTTTAAAAAAACTTAATTCTGAATATGGAAATGAAATATTTAATAGCTGGATAAAAAATATATCTATAAAAAACTTAGATAACGATATTATATATTTTACTGTTCCGACAAGGTTTATCAGAGACTGGATTACTTCACATTATTTAGACAAGATTATCTATTTTTTAAATCAAGAAAATCCTGATATTAAACGAGTAAAAATTAGCATAGATAATGCACTTACCTCGAATATGCTTAACCTGAATAAGGATATATCTTCGGAAAATAATCAGATTAAGGCCTCATTTAATTCAAACTCATCAGACGATTGGCCTTTAGATGAGAGATTCACTTTTGACAAATTTATAACGGGTCCTACCAATGAACTTGCCTTTGCATCAGCCAAGAGACTTTGCTCGGATGATACATACGAATTTAATCCACTTTATGTTTATGGTGGAGTAGGACTAGGCAAAACACATCTTCTACATGCTATAGCTTGGCAGATAAATGAAGAGAAAGTAAATAGTAAAGTACTTTATCTATCAGCTGAACGATTTATGTTTCAGTTTATAAAATCACTTAGGCAAAAAGACACAATGACTTTCAAACAGAAATTTAGATCTGCTGATGTTTTAATTATAGATGACATTCAGTTTATGATTGGTAAAAATTCAACTCAAGAAGAATTTTTTCACACTTTTAATTCATTATTAGATTTGAATAAAAGAGTTATCATATCTGCCGATAGGTCTCCAAGTGAACTTAGCAGTTTTGATGATCGTATGAAGTCAAGATTATCAGGTGGTTTAGTTGTTGATATAATGCCAACAACATATGAATTGAGATATTCGATAATAAAAAATAAGTATAGTGAATTAAGAGAAAAAAATAAAAATAGTATATTTGAACTTGATGAAAATATTTTAGAATTTTTAGCTAAAACAATAACATCAAATATAAGAGAACTAGAAGGTGCTTTAAATAAAGTATTCACTTTTTCAAATATATTAGGAAAAAAGATTGATATCGAATTAACAAAATCAGTTCTTAAAGATTTGCTTAAATCTAGCAATCGAAGAATAACAATCGATGAGATTCAAAATAAGGTTGCAAGTTATTTTAATATTAAAATTGATGATCTTATTTCAAGTAGAAGGATTAGAACTTTTGCTCGACCAAGACAGGTGGCGATGTACCTTACAAAAAAATTGACCACGAGATCTTTGCCAGAGATTGGTAGAAAATTTGGAGGCAGAGACCATACAACTGTAATACATGCAGTTAAAAAGATTGAAGAATTAAAACAGAATAATCCAAAATTTGATGAGGATATTAATTTAATTACCCAGATGATCACATCAGTTTAGTTATTTTCATATTATTCAAAAAATTGAAGAAATATGTTACAGTAATAATAATCAATTAGATTTATGGAAATTAAAGCAAACAGTTCTGACCTTTTGAAAGCTCTAAATCATATACATGGAATTGTTGAGGTTAGACATACATTACCAATATTATCCAATATTGTATTATCTGCAGAAAACAACGAGCTTAGCCTATCCTCTACTAATCTAGATATTTTTTGTTCCGACAAAATAGATGCAGAAATAGTTAACTCAGGGGAAATTTCTGTTCCTGCAATAACTTTCTTTGAAATTGTTAAAAGATTGCCTTCTGGATCAGACGTAATACTGAGTATGGGTGATGAAGACACAGAGCTAATATTAAAGTGTGGAAGGTCTAAATTTAATCTTTCCACGTTAAGGACTGAGGACTTTCCAATACTTTCAGATAAAGATTTATCTACTAATTTTGTAATTAGCGCTGACGAACTAAGCAGGATGATAGATAAAACAAAGTTTGCGATATCTAATGAAGAAACAAGATACTATTTAAATGGTATTTTTTTTCACAAAGCAGAGAGTAATTCTATTAAATTTTTAAGAGCCGTAGCTACTGATGGACATCGACTGGCTCAATACGATATTCCTCTTCCCCAAGGTGCTGAAGAAATTACTGGAATAATCATCCCTAAAAAAACAGTTTTTGAATTAAGAAAGGTATTAGATGATGCTGATGGTGACGTAAGTGTATCTTTAAACGAAAATAAAATTAAGTTCTCATTTAATAATTTGAAAATAATATCAAAAGTAATAGATGGCACTTTTCCTGATTATACAAAAGTTATTCCTCAAAATAATGATAAGGAATTTAAAACAAATAATTCTGAACTTAAAAATGCTATTGATAGAGTATCAGCTGTAGCAATTAACGAGGAAACAAAATCAAAGGCAATTAAATTAACAATTGAAAATAATAAACTAAATCTCAGCGTTGAAAGTCAATCTAAGGGATCCGCAAAAGAAGAGATTGATATTAGTTATAGTAATGAAAAAGTTGATATTGGTTTCAATTCTAGGTATCTACTGGATATCTGTAATGAGGTTGATGGTGATGAAATAGATGTAAACTTACTCGATTCAATATCCCCTGCTATTATTTTAGATAAAACTGACGAAAATTTATTCTTTGTTTTAATGCCAATGCGTATTTGAATGAACCCCAATGTTAGTATTGAAAAAATTACATTAATTAATTTTAGAAACCATAAGAATACGCAGATTTCTGATTTAAAGACATTTATTGTTCTTACAGGAGAAAATGGCTCTGGAAAAACAAACTTACTAGAAGCCATATCATTATTTGCTCCTGGAAGGGGATTAAAAAATACTCAATTGAACGAGATGCCTTTTCTCAAGAATAGTGAAGGACACTTCGAGATAAAATTAGAAATAAAATACGACACTGGACATATTATTTTACACAGACGTTTTTCTAACGAGGATAAAAGAAAAAATTTTATCACTCTAGATGAGGAAAAAATAAATAATTCAGAATTATTAAATTATATAAATATACTTTGGGTTACTCCCATAATGGAAAAAATTATGCTTCAAAGTAATTCTGAAAAAAGAAGTTTTTTTGATAGATTAAACTTCAATGTTAACAATAATCACTTAAAAAATCTTTCAAAATTGCAAAGGCTATTAAAGGAAAGACTGTCTCTATTAAAAAAAATTAATTATGAGTCCGAGTGGATGCATATATTAGAGCATAAAATTGCAGAGATATCATTTGTGATAATCAATGACAGAATGAATTTCATGAAAATCTTAAATCACCAGCTTTCAGAAATTAAAAAGCCATTCACTTCATGTTTAATAGAACTTGTTCATGAATTAGATAGTTTGGGTGAGTTTTTAGACGATAAGGAAAAGTTCGTTAGTAAATATAGCTCAGCTTTAGAAGCTAAAAGAGCATTGGATACAGAATTAAATAAAACCACACATACCATAAACAAGGTCAATATTTCTATTTGGAATAATAATCAACGTGATATTGAAGCTAAAAACTGTTCAACTGGGGAACAAAAATCAATCTTGTTATCCATTATTATTTCAGTTGCATACTTGATTAAAAATAAGAACTTGGGCCGCTCACCAATATTATTACTTGATGAAGCCATGGCCCATTTAGATAATATGCATAAGGAATACCTTTTTAAAGAATTATCAAAATTAGAATCTCAAGTTTTGTTTTCAGGTGTTTCAAGAGACTTATTTGCAAATATTACTGATCAAACAGTTTTCTTTGAGATGAAAAATATTATATAATAATTTAGTGAATACACCCTCTAACAACTATAGCGCAGATTCAATCAAAGTATTAAAAGGTCTCGAGGCAGTCAGAAAAAGACCTGGTATGTATATTGGTGATACAGACGATGGCAGTGGTCTTCACCATATGATATTTGAAGTTGTTGATAATTCAATTGATGAAGCCCTCGCAGGACATTGTGATAGAATCTCGATCACATTAAATTCCGATGGATCTGTTTCAGTTGAAGATAATGGTCGAGGAATACCAACGGATATTCATCCTGAAGAAAAAATTTCTGCCGCAGAAGTTATCATGACACAATTGCATGCCGGCGGTAAATTTGACCAAGACTCTTACAAAGTGTCGGGTGGACTGCATGGAGTTGGAGTTTCAGTAGTGAATGCACTTTCATCAAAATTAAGTCTCAATATTTTTAGACAAGGATGCGAGCATTATATTGAATTCAATCACGGTGATGCAATCAATCCCCTTAGTCAGATAGATAAAAATGTTGAACGCAATGGAACAAAAATAACATTTTTTCCTGACGAAGAAATATTCTCAAATATTGAATTTGATAGCAAAGTTCTCAAACAAAGATTTAGAGAAATGGCGTTCCTAAATTCTGAAATCACAATTGTATTTTTAGATAATAGATCAGCTGATAAAAAAGAAACATTATTTCATTTCGAGGGAGGTATTGGTGAGTTTGTTAAATATTTAGATAAATCGAAAAAATCATTAATCGAAAAACCAATTTTTATTGAAGGTATAAAAAATAAAATTGAATTTAGCTGTGCTCTTTGGTGGAATGATAGCTATTATGAGCAAATATTAACATTTACGAATAATATTCGACAGAAAGATGGAGGCACTCATTTATCAGGTTTTCGTTCAGCTCTTACTCGAGTAGTAAATGGTTATCTTGATGGAAGTAAAAATTCTAAGAAGCAAAGTGTTCAACCGAATAGTGATGATATTAGAGAGGGCTTGACGTCAGTAATTTCAGTAAAAGTTCAAGATCCTAAATTCTCGTCACAAACTAAAGACAAATTAGTGTCCTCAGAAGTAAGGCCAGTGATAGAAGGAATTGTTAATGAAAAATTAACAGACTGGTTTGAAAGACATCCAAATATATCAAAAGAAATAGTACTTAAAATTCAAAAAGCTGCTGAAGCAAGGGATGCCGCAAGAAAAGCAAGAGAATTAACAAGAAGAAAATCTGCTTTAGAAATTACCAATCTTCCTGGTAAGCTTGCGGATTGCCAGGAAAAAGATCCATCTCTTTCGGAAATTTTTATTGTTGAGGGAGATTCTGCAGGAGGTTCTGCTAAGCAGGGACGGGACCGCAAGTTTCAAGCAATACTTCCTTTAAGAGGAAAAATTCTTAACACTTGGAAATCAAGGACAGATAAGATATTGGGTTCAACCGAAATTGGAACACTAATAACTGCGCTTGGTACAGGTATAGGTAATCAAGAATTTGATCTAAATAAATTAAGATATCATAAGGTTGTTATTATGACAGACGCTGATGTTGATGGATCACACATTAGGACTCTATTACTAACATTTTTCTTTAAGGAGATGAGGAGTCTTATAGAAAATGGAAATTTATATATAGCTAGACCACCTCTCTTTAAAATTAAAAGAGGAAAGGAAGAACATTATCTAAGTGACGAAAATGCACTTCAAGAGTCTCTTATCAAATATGGAACTAAAGATTTTTTGTTTAAAACAGCACTTAAAAATGAGTATTCTGGGAAGGACCTAACCAATATGCTTGTTAAGGTTGGAGAAATAATTGATCTTTTCAATAAAATACCAGATAGATATGATCAAAAAGTACTAGAACAAATTGCAATTGCAGGATGTTTGAATACAGACAAATTTTTAGATTCTAAAGAAAAATCAAAAGAAGCCTCAAATTACGTTGCTCAAAGGATAAACATTAGCAGACCTGATTTTGATCGTGGATGGAAAGGTGAATACTCTAAAGAAAATGGCTTTGTGTTCAGAAGAGAACTGAGAGGTGTAGAAGATATCATTAATATTGATAATGACTTACTCCATTCTCAATTAATTGAAAACCTCAACAAAAATTATAGTGACATTTTACAGCTTTTTGAGTCTCCTGGATCACTAATAAATAAAGAAGGAGATCAAATTGAGATTTATTCACCCTCACAATTATTAGATACGATTAACGATATGGGTAAAAAAGGCTTAACAATGCAGAGATATAAGGGCTTAGGTGAGATGAACCCTGAACAGCTGTGGGAAACAACACTTGATCCCAACAACAGATCTTTAATTCAAGTTAAGATTGATGATGAAGAGTCATCAAAAGGCATCTTCGAAGACCTAATGGGAGAAAATGTTCTTCCAAGAAAAGAATTTATTGAAAGTCGTGCTGAAAGTGTGACTAATTTAGATATTTAATCAAATCGTACTCGGTATAGATAGTTATCATTTTTTTTTAGCCATTTAATTTGTTTCTTATAATCAGGACATAAACTTTCTACCTGACGCCAGAATTTGTCGCCGTGATTGAATTCAATTAAATGACTTAATTCATGAGCAACAATATAATGCATGACTTCTAGAGGGGCAAAAATAAGACGCCAATTAATACTAATAACACCAGCTGAATTGCAATAACCCCAATAATTATAACTACTGGATAGCCTTATTTTTTTTACATGAACTTTTAAATTTTTAGAATAATTTTCAATTACATTTTCCAAGATAGAAAGAGCTCTTTTTTGCATCCAATCTTTTAGTATAATTTTGTGTTTATTATCTTTTCCTTTAATAACTAAACTATTTTTTGTAGTAAAGACTTTTGTATTGGTATCGTTTTCAAAAATTATTTTTTTTGTTCTTCCTTCAAATAGAATATTAGAATTATTCTCTATGAATATAAGAGGAGAGAAGGAGTTTACTTGTTTATATATCCACTCAGCATTTTCTTTAGCAAACGTCAGCCCTTCATTAAAACCAACATATTTTGGTATAGAAACCAATCCTCTCAAGTGTTTTTTATCAAAAGTAAATTTATAATTGCGTGATAATTTATTTTTTTTGACTATGATATCAATGGCAGTATTTTTATATTTTAAACAAAAATTTTTTTGAGATTTGCTGGCCATAATGCAACTATAAATTATTATATAAATATTTTAACTTTTAAATTTACTTTGAATAATTCTCTTGAGCTATCACAAAATGAAGACATTAACCTACGATTAAGAACACTCAATCTTATTCGATGGATAGCAGTGCTTGGCCAATTCTCTGCTGTCGTTATTGCTTTTTTTTATTTCCAGATAGTTTTTAATATTTATATCTGTATTTTATTAATCTTACTTAGCGTAACTCTTAATATAGCTGTAAGCGTTTTATATCCTCTGACAAAAATTCTAAACTATAATGAAACCTTCTTTTATTTGGTTTTTGATCTAATCCAATTAGTCTCACTATTGTATTTAACTGGAGGACTAACAAACCCTTTCTGTGTCTTGATATTAGCACCACTTGTAATTGCAGCCACATATTTAGATTTTAGAAGAACGGTTCTGATAACAGTGGTTGCAATCATCTCCCTCAATTTTTTAGCTTATTATTACTTTCCTCTTGAAAGCATAACCCTTGGGATAGGTAAAGATGATTTTTCAGGATTTGAAATATTTTTAATCTGGTCAGCCTTAGTAATTACTTCAATCTTTATAACAGCCTACTGTTTTAGAGTTGCAGATGACTCAAGGAAAACAAGACAGGCTCTAAGACAATCTCAATTATCGTTATCCAATGAAGAACAAGTCTCTGCCTTAATGAGTTTAACAGCAGCAGCTGTTCATGAACTTGGAACACCACTATCAACAATTTCAATCATCAATAAGGAATTAGTTAACAATAACAAAGATGGAGTCTTAGGTGAGGATTTGTTGGTTATCCAGTCTCAACTAGAGCGGTGTAAAGAAATATTAGAACGACTGAGATCAAATAATTTATCTGATAAAAGTAATGAATTTATCAATCAATTAAATTTCGTCCGCTTAATAAATGAAATTGTTTCACCATATGATAATGATAAAATAAAATTTGATATATTTTTTGATGACTATTTTGAGAGAGATAAAGTTGTTATACCCAGATCTGCTGAATTAGTACACTCACTAACTAATATCATAGATAATGCATTTAAGTATGCCATAAATTCTGTAGAAATCAGTCTAAAAAACGAGCAGGAAAAAATCATAATAGAAATCGTCGATGATGGTCCAGGTTTTGCATCAGAAATTTACCCATTTCTTGGTGAACCATATTTACGCAATAATAGGGATAAAAATAAGGAAGGTCTTGGTTTGGGCTTATTTATTTCAAAGAACTTACTTGCAAAGTCACTTGGTGAGATTAAGTTCCTTTATAGAAAAAATAAAGGTGGATGTGTTCAGGTAATTTTAATTAAAAGTGCTTTAGGACTTCAAAATGAATAATATAGAAGGTAATTTGAATTTGGATAAGTCGTTATTGATACTCGATGATGATGATGTATTCAGAAATAGACTTATCACTGCCATGAAGAGAAAAGGGTACGAAGCATATGGTGTTGCTTCGGTTAAAGAGGCCAAGTCTTCATTATCTGAGAAGTTTCCAAAATATGCGGTAGTTGATCTAAGGCTGGATGATGGAAATGGCTTAGAGATAGTGTCTCTACTTTCAAAGCAAAGATCTGATAGTAAAATTGTTATGCTCACCGGATATGGAAATATTCCAACTGCTGTTGCAGCTGTGAAAGAAGGAGCTTGTGACTATTTGGCTAAACCTGCTGATGCAGACGATATCGATGCAGCTTTAAAAGCACCTTATTCATCTAGTCCAGAGCCACCAAAAAATCCTATGTCAGCTGATAGAGTAAAATGGGAGCATATACTAAGGGTTTATGAGTTGTGTAATCGAAACGTTTCTGAGACAGCTAGAAGATTGAAAATGCATCGAAGAACACTCCAAAGAATACTTCAGAAGAAATCACCAAAATAAAATTTTTATAAATTACGCTACTTTACGGCCTTTATTGATCTGTTCTAGCTGAGCTAGTCCCTCGTTTGCTATGTCAATTCCCGCAACTTCATCATCTTCAGCGTTAAGCTCTTCCATGTTTACAAATTCAGCGTAAGTTTTTCTCGTTCTTTCAGTTATTATGTTTGCTTTAAGTAAGGTTTTACATAGTACTCTGAATATATTGTTGCTCTCCATCATTTCCTCGCGTATTACAGAGTCTCTGTCAATTTCTTGCATAAAATGTTTAGTTACAAATTTATGATCTAAGCCAACGCTTTGATAGATTGCTTTCTTTTCCCATGGATTAACTAGATTATAAAGTAAATCTTTGAAAATCATAGCTGACCAATCTTCTACCTTGTATCGTTCTGACTCTGATAGTTTTGGAACAGTTCTATCTGCCCAAATTTTACCGAACTTATGGTGAAATGCTTCATCACTCATTGTGAACTTCAAAAGCGTTTTTAAGAGCGGATCATTAGTATCTTGGTGAGCCATCCCAAATGCCCCCATAGCAAGACCCTCAATCATCATTTGCATTCCAACAATTTTTTTATAAACAACGTCTGATGACACAATTTGCTCTAAAATTCTTCCTAGAGTTGGACCAACTGGATATGGGGATCCCCATCTTGCTTTTATGTAATTAGTAAACCCAGTAACATGTCTAGCTTCTTCGCGAGTTTGGTTAGCTGCGTATTCTTGTGCGCCTGGATCTTTTAATACATGACAAAGGCTTGCACTTAAAGATAAAGCACCTTGCTCACCATGCAGAATTTGAGAAAGCACCCATCTAAAGCTCTCATTATTTAATTTAATTTTTTGCTTTTCAGTCAAGCTATTAGCAATTGCAGGTACTCTAAGTTCCATACAGAAGACATCAGGGTCGACTATATATTCATTTTCCATATCAAACGGTTCATCAAAATCAATGTAAGATTTGTCATTTGGATCCCAAAAATGTTTATGAGTAGCTGATATCATTTGATCAAAACTATCAACTCTTTCAATATACCTATCTTTTTCTATCATCGGTATGAAATGACTAGGGTTGGTAGCGTTATATGCTGGATCTTTATTCATCGCATTTTTTCCGTTACGCGACATTTGCCACATTCTTTTTAGTTTAAAGATCTGATCTTTTGCATATATTTTTGCAAAATCTAATTTTTGTTGTAGTTCAGCCATAAGCTCATTATACATGATTATAAATTTAGTCCTATAAATTTATGAGCGTATGCTCATAAATATTCAAAAAATTATTATTAATTTCAATAGTTTATAATTTTTAAATAAATATGTCATGATTTTCAGCAATTAATTATAACTTTAATTTGAATTAAAAACTTTAAGAATTAATTGTACAAATTGTGATTTTTTCCATATTTTGAGCCACTATTAAAAATACCCATAATGTTACAGAAAATAGAAAATTGGTTTTTTAGATTCCGCCTTCCAGTTCTTGCTGTTTTTGTCCTAATTACAATTGTGATGGCTTATTTTGCAGTTCAAATAAGAATGGATGCAGGCTTTGCAAAACAGTTACCCAACAGTCATTCATTTGTAAAAACATATTATGAGTATCAGGATGATCTTAGTGGAACAAATAGTATTACCATTGCGTTGAGAAAAACTGAAGGTGATATTTTTACTAAAGAATATTTATCAAAGCTCTTTAACTTGAATAACACAATTAGATATCTCCCTGGTGTGAATCAGGGATCAATGCAATCTCTATGGACACCCAATATTAGGGTAATGCGAGTAACAGAAGAAGGCTTTGAGAGTTCTGAGGTGATTCCGGGAACAGTTACTCCAGAGAAACTTACGCCAGAAATAATTGAAAGTATTAAGGAAAGAATATTAACAGGTGGACATGTTGGGAGTATTGTGGCAAATGATTTTACTTCATCGCTTATTAAAGTCGAATTAACTGAATACAATCCCAAAACTGGTGAAAAATTAGATTACCTCAAGCTCGGTCAAGAAATTGAAACAATAAGAGATGAATATGAACAGGGCGATTATCGAGTTGAGATAACTGGATTCGCTAAAATGATTTCCGATATCGCGAGTGAAGCATATAATGTTGTCATATTTTTTGGACTTGCATTCTTTCTAACTGTCTTAGCTGTCTATTGGTATTCTAGATCTTGGACATTGACATTTCTTCCATTAATTTGCTCGCTTACTTCTCTAATATGGCAATTTGGAATGCTTAAAATACTTGGGTTTGGATTAGATCCTCTCGCAATTTTAGTTCCATTTTTAGTTTTTGCGATAGGTGTTTCACATGGTATCCAACAAGTGAATCAAATTACTAAGGAAGTCATTGAAGGACAAACAGCTGAATACGCTGCTAGGGCATCTTTCTCAAGACTTCTTGTGCCCGGTTCAATGGCATTAGTCACTGACTTGGTAGGTTTTGGTACATTAATTTTATTGCCAATTGGAATGATACAAGAACTTGGTATTACTGCATCAATTGGTGTTGCATTTAAAATTGTAACAAACCTTATAATGCTACCCCTCGCAGCATCATACGCAAGATATAATAAAAGTTTTGCCACCCGAGCACAGTCTGCAATTTCTTATAGACAAAATCTTATGGGATATTTTGGAAAATTAGCTAGACCCAGAGAAGCTGTTATTACTCTATCAGTAAGTGCAGTATTGTTTGTAGGTGCTGCATACTTGGCAAGTGAAAGGCATGTAGGAGATTTACATGCAGGAGCTCCAGAGTTAAGGCCTGAAGCAAGGTTCAATCAAGATATAAATGAGATAACAAAAAGATATAATGTAACTACTGATGTTTTAGTTGTAATTACGGAGGCATTGGCAACTGGAGGTTTAAATCCATGCAGATCTACGTATGTTGTTGATGCACAAAACAATCTTCATTGGTACTTAGAAAATATACCAGGAGTTACAAAGGTAATTTCACTTTCAAGTATAGCAAAAAGAGCTCTTAGTGGATACGCAGAAGGTAATCTAAAATGGTCTTACCTCCCACGTAATGCTCAAGCACTAGGTTTCGCAACAAGTGTAGTAGATCCATCAACTGGGTTGATAAATGAAGAATGTTCTATTATGCCCATTTATGTTTTCACAGAAGATCATAAGGCTACGACTATTAGTACTGTTATAGAAAGTGTGGAAGAATATAATAAAAAGTTTCGCGAGTTAGATGATACGATAACATTCAAAACTTTAATTGCTAAGCCTGCCGAGGGGACAGATGTGATACCCACTGTTGATAGTCTAGGCGGCGAAGAAACTAATATTGAAGATTTATTAGATATTAATAATCCCAAAGTATTCACTGACGATGAATTTGCTGATTTTGGATATGAGAATGGTTTTAATACAAGAAACATTATGCTTGGCCAAGGCCTTATCAATTATTACAGAGATATTGATTCTTTTGATGATAATGTAAATTATATGGTGAAAGATATTAAACAATCAGAAATAACCATCAAAGAATTTTTCAAAAATAATCCTGAATTTGAGAGCATCATATTTGAGTCAGATGAAATTAAAAATAGATTAGCAAGTGGGTCTGTTGGGATCCAACATGCAACTAATGAAGTTATTGAAAAAGGCGAATTACCAATGATGATAATTGTTTACATAGTAATTTTAATACTTGTATTTGTGACTTATCTTGATTGGCGCGCAACTATATGTTGCACAGTTCCACTCACATTTGCCACTATGTTAGGTTATGCATTTATGGACTTGGCTCAAATAGGCTTAAAGGTATCTACTCTTCCAGTTATGGTGCTGGCAGTTGGTGTAGGTGTAGACTACGCATTCTACATATACAATCGAACTCAGACTCGCTTGAAAGAAGGAATGAATATAACAGAAGCATTTGAACATACTTTTGCCAACACAGGTGCAGCAGTCGTCTTTACGGCAATCACGTTAGCAATTGGTGTCTCTACTTGGTCATTTTCAGCACTGAAATTCCAAGCTGATATGGGATCATTATTAACTTTTATGTTTTTAATCAACATGGTTTGCGCAATGACAACGCTTCCCGCTCTAGCAGTCATATTGGATAAGCTCTTCCCTAGGAAAATTACTTCTGAGTAAGCTGAAGAAAAACGTCCTCTAATTTAGTTTCGATTATCTTCATATCTTTTATTTGAGAACTTGTCGAATTTACTGCATTAAGCATTGCATTAAAATTAACTTCACTGGGTTTATATTTTATATGAATTTGCATATCTTTAATTTGTATATCTAAATTTAATTTATTAAGCTCCGACAAATCAAAATTGTTATCATAATAATCAACAATTACAGTCATTTTATCTAAAAAGGATTTTATATTGTTTGTAGTATCATTAGCTATTAACTTACCTTCATTAATAATAGCAATTTCATTACAGAGTTCCTCTGCTTCATGTAAATAATGGGTGGTAATAATTATAGTTTTACCGTTTTGATTTAGTTTATGAATATTCTCCCATAAGTTGCTTCTGAGTTCTACATCAACACCTGCTGTTGGTTCGTCTAGTATCAATATTTCTGGATCATGGACCATTGCTTTGGCAATAAGAAGACGTCTTCTCATTCCTCCAGACAAAGTTCTGGCGTAAGCTTTTGCTTTATCTTCTAATGCGAGCATCTGGAGAATCTCCATTGTTTTTCTATCCTTCTTACCAATGCCATATAAGCCTGCTTGTATCTCTAAAAGCTCGTAAGGAGTAAAAAAAGGATCAATGTTTAATTCTTGAGGCACAATGCCCATCAGCTTCTTAGCGCTTATTAAATTTTTTTCGTGATTGATGCCAAGTACTTCAATCTTACCAGAAGTTTTTTTTGCTAAATCCGCTAGTATATTAATGAATGTGGACTTCCCTGCTCCATTTGGTCCAAGTAAGCCGAATATTGAACCTTTCTTTATATTCAATGAAATATCGTCTAATGCAAGTTTTGCATTATCAGAACTTGATTTGTAAACCTTGCTTAAATTATTAACTGCTATTGCTAATTCTTTAGACATATATTTTATTAATTAAGAGAATATATAGTGTTTCAAAGTAATTTCTTGTATCATCCAGATTATGAATTCTCCAGAAATAAAAAATAATCAAGAAGAAAGTATTGAGTTAGTTTCATCCAAAAAAGTAAGTTGTTCTGGTCCTGATGGCCCTCTCGGACACCCTAAAGTTTATTTAGATATGGGTGATAACAATAGTTTAGTTTGTCCCTACTGCAGCAAGATATTTAAATTGATTTAAATGAAAAGTAACAATCACCTATTTTTAGTTGATGGCTCAGGATATATTTTTAGGGCATATTATGCATTACCGCCATTATATAGAAAGAGTGATGGCCTACCAACTGGCGCAGTAAACGGCTTCTGTAATATGCTTTTTAAACTAATTGAAGATACCAATAAAAGCATTGGGCCAACTCATTTAGCAGTAATCTTTGATAGTGCAAGAAAAACTTTTAGAAATGAAATTTATAAAGATTACAAGGCAAATAGAGGTGATCCACCAGAAGACTTAATCCCACAATTTAAAATTATTAAGGATGCAGTAACCGCTTTTGGTATCCAGTCAATTGAGTCTAATGGATTTGAAGCAGACGATATTATAGCTACATATGCTGATGCTGCTGAAAAGAAGGATTGGCAAGTTTCTATTGTATCATCAGATAAAGACTTAATGCAATTGGTCTCAAAAAAAATCAATCTTGTTGATACTATGAAAAATAAAAATATTGGACCAAAAGAAGTTGAAGAAAAATTTGGTGTAGGGCCAGATAAGGTAATTGATGTTCAGGCTCTTGCTGGAGATAGTTCAGATAATGTTCCTGGAGCACCTGGTATAGGTATAAAGACGGCAGCTCAACTAATAAATGAATTTGGAAATCTTGAAAAATTATTAAAAAAGTGTGGAAATATTAAACAAGAAAAAAGAAGAGATAATATTCAAAATAATAAAGAGCAAATAATAATTAGTAAAAAGTTAGTAACTTTAAAGAAAGATGTAAAAGATATTCCGTTACTTGCAGATCTAAAAAATAATAATTTAGCAATAACAAAATTAGTTCCGTTTCTAGAAGATCTTGAACTGAAGAAATTAGCAGATCGTATTAGAAAAAAAAAATCCAGAGGTAAAATTTGAAACCAAAAATATTGAGGAATCTAAAGTTGAAAAAAATGAATCAGGTAACACAAGTAGTGATAAAGAAATTGCAGCTAAAAATATAAATACTAAATATATACTTATTGACAACATAGAAAATCTTGAGGAATTAAAATCAACAATCTATGAGATAGGCCATTTCGTTTATGATGTAGAAACTGACTCTTTAAATATATTAGAAGCCAATCTTATCGGAATATCAATTTGTTATGGCTTAGAAACTTCTTACTATATTCCGTTTAATCACATTAATGAACTTAATCAAAGAATAAAAAAGCAAATTAAAATCGAAGAGTTTCTTAAAATTTTTAAACCGATAATGGAAGACTCATCAATTATAAAAATTGGACACAATATAAAATATGATAATGCCATATTAATGAAATATGGTGTCGGTGTGATTGGTTGTGACGATACAATGTTAATGTCATTTATTTCTGATGCAGGGATCAATCGCCATGGAATGGATGATCTTGCAAAGATACATCTCAATAAAGAAACAATAAAATATAAAGAAGTTGTTGGAAGTGGAAAATCTCAGATCACATTTGATAAAGTTGATTTAAAGAATGCGTTAAAATATGCTGCTGAGGATGCAGATATTACTTACAAACTTTACTTATTTTTTAAAAAAAGGATCAACCATGAAAAAAATAATTATATTTATTCCAATATTGAAAAGCCCTTAATTGATTGCATTCAAACTATGGAATTAAATGGCATAAAGGTTGATAAAGAGTACTTAAAAAAGCTTTCAACAGATTTTTCAAAAAGAATATTAAAATTAGAAAGTAAGATATACAAAGATACTGGTACAGAGTTTAATATTGCATCACCAAAGCAGCTATCCGATGTATTATTCGACAAACTCAAACTAAAACCTCCAAAAAAAACAAGAACAGGAGAAAAATCTACAGGAATAGATGTACTTGAAGATCTTGCATACGGTGGCAACAAAGTTGCTGAAACTATTATAGAATGGAGGCAGCTATCAAAGCTAAAGAATACTTATACAGAGGCCTTACAAACTCATATTATTAAATCTACAGGAAGAATACATACTTCATATGCAATGGCTTCAACTAGCACAGGTAGACTTGCATCCTCTGATCCAAATTTGCAAAATATTCCAATCAGAACAAAAGAAGGTAGATCAATCCGTAAAGCATTTATTCCAGATAAAGGTCAAACAATCTTTGCGGCAGACTACAGCCAGATAGAACTAAGAGTATTGGCTCATATGGCTGATGTATCTCAACTAAAAGATGCTTTCAATAATAATGAGGATATACATCAATTAACTGCATCAGAGATTTTTAATGTCAAACACAAAGATGTCAGTAAAGATTTACGCAGAAAAGCAAAAGCTGTTAATTTTGGAATAATTTATGGAATTTCTGCATTTGGACTAGCAAAACAGTTATCAATATCTAACTATGAAGCAAGTGATTTTATAAAAGAATATTTTAAAAAGTTTTCTGGAATAAAGGAATATATGGAAAATACAAAAGAATTTTGTCGAAAAAATGGTTATGTTGAAACACTATGTGGGCGAAAGTGTTTTTTTCCACGAATAAAAGATAAAAATTTTGCTTTAAGGTCATTTCAAGAAAGAGCAGCTATAAACGCTCCAATTCAAGGGACTGCTGCAGATATTATAAAGTTAGCAATGATAAAGATTAATGATAAAATAAAAGCCACTAATGAATGCAAGATGCTTCTCCAAGTTCATGATGAGCTCATTTTTGAAATTAAAAATGATAAACTAAAAAAATATAGAAAAATAATTGTGGCCGAAATGGAAAATGCACTGAAACCAAAGTTCGATCTCTCTGTACCACTCTCGGTTGATAGTAATAATGCAAATAATTGGAGTGATGCTCATTAATGACTAAAACTATTATACTTGTTACTGGAGGATTTGATCCTATTCACAGTGGGCATATTGTTTACTTTAAGGACGCAAAAAAACTAGGAAATAAACTTGTAGTTGGTGTTAATTCAGATAATTGGTTGATAAAAAAAAAGGGTAGTGCTTTTCTTCCTATTAATGAAAGAATAGAAATTGTTTCAAATTTATCTGTAGTTGATGCTGCCATTGAATTTGAAGATGATGAATATCAATCTGCGTCAAATGCTATTCAAAAAGTTTTAGAAATTTATCCAGATGATAAAATAATTTTTGCAAATGGTGGTGATAGAAATCAAGCTAATATTCCTGAAATGAATAAATTTGTGAACAACGAAAGAGTAAGTTTTGAGTTTGGAGTTGGTGGAGATTTTAAAAAAAATTCGTCTAGTTGGATATTAAAAAGTTGGAAAGGGCCGGTTGAATATCGACCGTGGGGTTGGTATAGAGTTTTAGATGATAGTGGTGACCACAAAGTCAAAGAAATAGAAGTCAATCCTAAGTCAAGATTAAGTTACCAATCACACTCTAAGAGATCTGAAGTCTGGACTGTGATTAGTGGAGAAGCCCTGGTTACAATTGATGATCAAATAACAGAGTTAAAAATCAACGAGTCAATATTTATTCCAATTAATTCTAAGCACCGATTAGAAAACAAGTCAGATATGAAATTAAATATTATTGAAATTCAAACAGGATCATATTTTGGTGAAGACGATATAGAGAGATATGAAGATGATTATGATCGATTATAATATATGAAAGTTAATTATCCATATCTTTATTTAGCTTTTTTTTTACTACTTAATATATTTAATTTTGTAGATAGAAATCTGCTTATAGCCTTTGCTCCTCAAATAAAGTCTGAATTTAATCTTACAAATGTGCAATGGGGGCTTCTGACAGGCGTTTATTTTCTCTTTTTTTATTCAGTTTTTGGCATATTTATGGGTGTGCTTGGAGATAAATTTAGTAGAATGAAAATTGCTGCTGTGGGCGTATTTTTATGGAGCTTAATGACAGCTTTTACTGGTGTTGCTAAAAACTTTTCACACTTAATTTTCGCCAGAGCTCTAATCGGTGTTGGAGAATCAGCATTAACTCCTAACGCAATATCAATGCTATCTGATCTTTTCAAACAGAATCAAAGGGGGACTGCTTCCGCTATTTATTATTTAGGCATACCTTTGGGTGTTGGATTTGGAATGTTAATCGCCGCTTTTTTTGGACCAGTTTTTGGATGGAGAGCGGTATTTATCACATTAGGTTTGATTGGAATGGGACTTGGAATAGTAACTTATTTTCTTTTTGAACCGAGACGTGGTCAACTAGATAAATCTTTTAATCAAGATAGCAAATCTGCAAGCATTCGAGAAATTATAAGTATGACAAAATATGCTCTTTATAATTCTAAATGTCTAAAATTCGTAATTATTGGTAGTATTTTTTTGCACATACCATTAGGCGCAGGAAACTTTGAAGTTTTATGGGCTGTAAATGAAAGAGGTTTTACTGCAAGTTCATATAATTCTCTTTTTGGCATTTTTTTTATATTAGGTGGAACTGTTGGCGCAGTCCTTGGTGGCGTTTTATCCGATCGCATAAGTCATTACTTTAAGGGAGGCGTAATGACCTTTTTAGTTATATCTTATTTAATTTTAACACCCTTAACTGTTAGTTATCGATTTATTAGTCCCGAAATAAACTTCTTCTATTTAACTTTATTTTTTGTTTCTTTTAACGTTACCTTTTTCTATGGGCCAGTTTTTGCCTCAGTACAGGAATTAACTCCAGTTAAAGTTAGGTCAACGATGGTTGCCGTATTCATATTGGGAGTAAATATTATTGGAATGGGAGTAGGTAGTTTCCTTACAGGCTATCTTATTGATTACGTATTTAATGATTTTTCATCTCCATATACATTTTCTTTAATTTCAATTGGGCTTACATCAATTATAGCAATCATTTGCTATTTTATTGCCAGTTTTAGCTACAAAGAGGACATTGAGAGAGTAATAAATCTTAATTAGCAATAGGACCTGAAGCTTTTACATTCTCTTCAACGTCAGATTCAAACTTAGTAAAATTACTAATGAACATTTGCACTAATTTTTTAGCCTGCACATCATAATCAGAATCACTTTGCCAAGTTTTTTTAGGATCTAATATCTGTTCATTAATTCCATCAACTTTGACTGGGACTGAGAAACCAAAATTTGGATCTTTTCTCATTTCGGTATTAGCGAGCTTACCTGAGAGGGCAGCATTCAGTAATGTTCTAGTATTTTTAATTGATATTCTTTCGCCAACTCCATAAACACCACCAGACCAACCTGTGTTTACAAGCCAGCAATCTACCTCATGATCTGATATCTTTTTTTTAAGTAAGTTTCCGTACTCTATTGGATTTCTAGGCATAAATGGTGCGCCAAAACATGTTGAAAATGTTGCCTGGGGTTCGTTTGAAAGACCAATTTCAGTACCTGCAACTTTTGCTGTATAGCCTGATAGAAAATGATACATCGCCTGACCTGCAGTAAGCTTAGCAATAGGAGGCAATACACCAAATGCATCAGCAGTTAGCATAATAATATTTTTGGGGTGACCAGTTTTTC
>JACWEH010000012.1 GCA_014653585.1 Pelagibacterales bacterium SAG-MED38
CCTGGGCAATCTAAATTTACAACTCAAAGGAAGGAAAGTGACAAGGTCCAAATTCTCTCAGGAGTTTTTGAGGGAAAAACGACAGGGACCCCAATATCATTAATAATTTACAATGAGGATATGCGTTCAAAGGATTATAACGATATTAAAGATAAATTTAGACCAGGACATGCTGATTTCACATATTTTAAGAAGTATGGAATAAGAGACTATAGAGGTGGTGGTAGATCATCTGCCAGAGAAACAGCTGCAAGAGTTGCAGCAGGTGCTGTGGCAAAAAAAGTTTTAGAAAATAAATTAGGAAAAAAATTTAAAATAACCGGAGCTGTAACTCAACTTGGTATATTGGGATGTGATAACAATAAATGGGATGATAAAGTAATTTCTAAAAACCCATTTTTTTGCCCAGATAAATCAATGTTAAAAATTTGGGAAAAATACTTATTAAATATTAGAAAAGCTGGATCGTCCTGTGGGGCGATAATCGAAGTAAGAGCAAACGGTATTCCTGCTGGATTAGGTGCACCTATTTACTCAAAATTAGACTCTGACATAGCTTCAGCTATGATGAGTATAAATGCTGTAAAAGGAGTCAATATTGGTTCAGGTATGAACTCTGCACAATTGTCAGGTGAGGAAAATTCTGATGAAATTTCTCAAAATAGAAAAAAAACAAATTTTAAATCTAATAACGCTGGCGGTATTCTAGGGGGGATTTCTTCAGGTCAAGAAATAATTGTTTCTTTTGCTGTAAAGCCAACCTCCTCAATTTTAAAAAGTAGAAAAACAATTAACAAGTTTGGAAAGAATACAATTATATCAGTAAAAGGTAGACATGATCCCTGTGTGGGTATTAGAGCTGTGCCTGTAGGTGAAGCAATGCTATCGTGTGTTTTATTAGATCATTATCTTCTACATAAAGCTCAGTGTGGTTAACTTTGTTTTTTCAAAACTATATTAGAATTTAGTAAGTCTAAAACCTTTTCCTCAATTGAAACTGAGTCAAGATTTGCTACTTTATACATTTTGTCTGGAGTATCTTGATCAATAAAAATATCTGGTAAAGTTAATGATCTAAATTTTAAATTAGAGTCCATTAAACCTTTTTTTGTTAAAAAATTTACTACATGAGACCCGAAACCACCGATTGAACCCTCTTCAATAGTCATGATAGCTTCATGTGTTGTAGCTAATTGCCAAATGAGGTTTTCATCTAAAGGTTTTGCAAATCTGGCATCAACAACAGTTATTTGAACACCTTTTTTTGATAAATTTTCTGCAGCCTTCAGAGTCTCATTTAATCTTGCTCCAAAATTTAGTATTGCTAATTTTTTTCCCTCTTTGATAATTTTTGATTTACCTATCTCAATTTTTTCATTTATTGAAGGTAGAATTGAACCCAATCCCGTTCCTCTTGGATACCTAAATGCACAAGGTTTATCATTAATCTCCGTTGAGGTATTTATCATTCTTACAAGCTCAGCTTCATCACTTGCTGCCATGACAATAAAATTTGGTAAAGTGGTTAAATACGTTGTATCAAAACTTCCGGCGTGTGTTGGTCCATCAGCCCCAACAAGTCCCGCTCTATCTATTGCGAATCTGACTGGCAAGCTTTGAATAGCTACGTCATGCACCACTTGATCATAAGCTCTTTGAAGAAAAGTGGAATAAATAGCTGCATAGGGTTTAAAGTTTTCGGTAGCTAAACCTGCAGCAAATGTAACGGCATGTTGCTCCGCAATACCAACGTCAAAAGTCCTATCTGGAAATTCTTTGCGAAAAATATCAAGACCAGTTCCATCAGGCATTGCAGCTGTAATTGCTACAATTTTACTGTCCTTTTTAGCATGTTGAATTAAGGTGTTTGCGAAAACTTTTGTATATGATGGTAATTTACTTGTATTTTTAAGTTGTTCACCTGTTTTGACATTAAATTTTGATACCCCGTGATAATTGTCCTTTGCCTCCTCTGCGAAAGTATAACCTTTTCCTTTTTTTGATTTAATGTGAATTAAAATTGGTCCTTCATGTTTGGAGTCTCTAGCATTTTTTAAAATTGGAATTAATGAATTTAAATCATGACCGTCTATAGGACCAATGTAATAAAATCCAAGTGAGCTGAACAAAGTCCCCCCTGTCACAGCTGATCTGATTAAATCTTCTGCTTTACCAGCCTTTGCACTAAATCTTTTTGAAAAAGCTGACATAATTAACTTAATTGTCTCTCTTAAACTAAAATATATCTTGCCTGAAAAAATTTTTGCTAAATAAGTGCTCATTGCTCCAACCGGTCGAGCAATTGACATATCATTATCATTTAAAATTACGATCATCTTAGTTTTTGAGGCACCAGCATTATTCATGGCTTCATAAGCCATTCCTGCACTGATTGCCCCGTCACCTATTACTGCAATTACATTATCTGACTTATTAGACAGTTTATTTGCTTCAGCTATACCTAGTGCTGATGAGATTGATGTTGAGCTGTGTGCCGCACCAAAAGGATCATATTCACTTTCTGATCTTTTTGTGAAACCGGAAAGACCATTTCCTTGTCTAAGAGATCTTATTCTATCTTTTCTGCCAGTTAAAATTTTATGTGGATAACACTGATGACCCACATCCCAGATTAATTTATCATTTGGTGTATTAAAAATGTAATGTAAAGCGACAGTTAATTCTACGACTCCAAGACTTGCTCCAAGATGGCCACCAGTCACTGACACGGCATCAATCATTTCCTCTCTTAATTCATCAGCAACTTTTTGTAATTTTGACTCAGGTAATTTTTTCAAATCTGATGGAAAATTAATTTCATCTAAAAGTTCATATTTTTTTTTCATTTATTTCTATTCAAAATATAGTCTAATGTTTCAGACAAATCTCTAGATTTAGATCCATATTTTTTTAATTTAATATTTATTCTTAAAATTAAATTATTAGCATATTTAATAGTATTTTTGTGTCCTAGTAAACTAATTAGAGTTGCCTTTCCTTTTTTTTTATCCTTACCAGTTTTTTTTCCTGCAATAAGCAAACTTCCTTTATAATCAATCAAATCATCAGCGACCTGAAATAACAAACCTATATCAGCACCAATATTTTCAAATTTCTTAATATCATTTTTATTTTTTTTCTTAATTATTAATGGTGCTGCGCAACAAAAACTAAAAAGTTTTCCAGTTTTTTTAATTTCCATCTTTTCAATCTTTTTTTGAGAAATTTTCTTACGTTCATAATTTAAATCTAAATATTGTCCTCCTGCTATTCCAAGATGTCCTGAGCTTTCAGAAATCTTATTAATTAAATCAATCTTAGTTTTTTTGCTTATTCTTAGGTCTTTATGACTTAAAATTTCAAAAGCCATTGTTAAAAGTGAATTTCCAGCTAAAACTGCAGTAGCCTCTCCAAATTTAATATGTACTGATGGTTTACCTCTTCTTATAGAGTCATCATCCATACACGGTAAATCATCATGTATTAGAGAATACGCATGGATACATTCAACCGCAGCACCAATAATAATAAGTGTTTTATAATCTAACTTAAATAGAGATCCAACATCAATCAAAATTTTTGACCTTATTTTTTTTCCTCCAGAAAAAAGACCATATTTCATAGCAACTATTAAATTAGATTTTTTTTGTTTGGTAATAAATCTTCTTAAAAATAAATTTGTATCTTTTGCGATTTTATTTAATTTTCTTTGCATTATTTTTTTGATTAATCTTGGATATCTTTTCTTTTGTTTTCTCATTTATTTCTCTATTGTTCTTTTGAAATTTTTTCTCAATTATATTATTGAGTTTAATTAAATCTTGATATTTATCTAAAGAGTTTCCTAAATCCTTTTGATTTTCTAATTCTTCAATCATCTTATTCGCCTCAATGGTTAATTCTTCAAGAGACAATGAATTATAATCATTTGGTAAATTTTTATCTTTCATATAATACTCTCAAATAATACATGAAAATTAATCTTGCAAATATTAAAAAAGCGAAGAATCTCTTAAATAAAAGAGAGTGTGTTGCTATACCTACTGAAACTGTTTATGGAATTGCTGGAAATGCATATTCTGACACAGCATGTAAAAAAATATTTAAATTAAAAAAAAGACCAAAGAATAACCCCCTGATTATTCATTATTATAACTTAAACAGATTAAAAGATGATTGTGATCTAAATGATGATTTTCTAAAATTATATAAAAGATTTTGTCCTGGGCCGATAACATTTATTTTAAATCAAAAAAAAACATCAAAAATTTCAAAAGTTGCAACAAATAAAAAAAATACTCTAGCTGTAAGATTTCCAAAACATCCTGTATTAAGAAATCTATTGAAATATTTAAAATTTCCTATCGCAGCACCTAGTGCAAATATTTCTTCAAAAATTAGTGCGGTAACTTCTTCAGATGTAAAAGACGACTTCGGAAAAAGAATTAAGTATATACTTGAAGGTGGAAGATCTTCAGTTGGAGTTGAGTCTACAATTATTGATCTTAGAAAAAAACCAATAATTTTAAGATTAGGTGGTTTAGAGGTTGGAATTATCCAAAAGATATTGAAGAAAAAAATTTCAATAAATACAAATCCTTCCAAGATTTCAGCTCCTGGACAATTGAGAATTCATTATTCACCTGGAATCCCAATCAGACTTAATGTTAATAAAATAAAAAAAGATGAAGCTTTTTTATTAATAAAAAAGAGTAAGATTAAAAAAACGAACTATTATTTTTTATCAAAAAAAGGTGATTTAAAAGAAGCTGCAAGAAATCTCTACACTATTTTAAGAAAGATAAAAAAAGATAATTATAAATCTATAGCAGTAGACAAAATCCCAAATAAAGGAATCGGCAAAACTATTAACGACAGATTATTAAGGGCTTCAAAATTTTAATGACTATTCCTCTAGAAATAATTGATTTGTCAAAAACTTACGACTCAAAAGAAGCTGTTCGGAATATTTCTTTTAAAGTAAATGAAAATGAAATCATTGGAATTCTTGGACCTAATGGATGTGGTAAAACAACAACAATAGGTATGATCCTAGGCTTACTTAAACCTAGTAAAGGAAATGTTCTAATAAATGGTGTTGAAATTGAAAAGCAAAGAGTTGAATTATTGAACGAATTAAATTTTATTTCACCATATATTGAACTACCAAAAAAATTAACCGTAAAGCAGAATCTAGAAGTTTATGGAAGACTTTATGATGTAAAAGAACTTAAAACAAAAATTAATTATCTTAGTGAAAAATTAAGGCTTAATGAATTTATTAATAAAATTACAGGAGAACTTTCCTCAGGTCAAAAAAATAGAGTTAGTCTTGCTAAATCTATTATTAATGATCCCTCAGTTCTTCTTCTTGATGAACCAACTGCATCTCTAGATCCTGAAACGGGAGATTTTGTTAGAAATTTTTTAGAAGAGTACCAAAAAGAGAGAAAAACTTCTATTCTACTTGCTTCACACAACATGGCAGAAGTTGAAAGATTATGTTCTTCAGTTCTTATGATGAAGAACGGATCTATTATTGATCAAGGAACCCCTAAGGAATTAATTAAAAAACACGGAAGAAGAAATATGGAAGAAGTTTTTTTAAAACTTACGAGAGATCTAATATGAATTTAAATAAAATGTATGGTCTTTTTTTAAGACATTTTTATCTCATCAAAAGTTCTTTACCAAGAGTTTTGGATTTAATTTATTGGCCAACAATACAAATTATTCTTTGGGGTTTTATTTCCAAATTTTTTTCAATTTATAGTGATTATTATAATAATACACTTGGGATAATTCTTACATGCGCAATTCTTTACGACATTCTTTTTAGATCTAGCATTAGCTTTAATATGCTTTTTTTAGAGGAAATCTGGAGTAGAAATTTTACAAATCTATTTATTGCTCCTTTAAAGCTTAAAGAAATAATTATATCTCTAATTTTTACTGCTTTAATAAGAACATTAATTGGTCTTGTGCCTGCAATTATTTTAACATCTCCATTATTTGGAGTTTCGATTTTAAAATTGGGTTTTCCACTTCTAATATTATTTTTAAGTTTATATATATTTGGCATCACACTTGGATTATTTGTGAGCTCAGGTTTAATGAGATTCGGACCATCTTTTGAAAATATAGCTTGGTCATCATTATTTTTACTTGCGCCATTAGGTTGTATCTACTACCCAATTGAAATTCTTCCTGAATTTTTCCAAGTAATCGCAAAGGGTTTGCCACTAGTTTACATTTTTGATGAAACAAGAAATATTTTAATAAATGGTCTAGTAAATTATGAGAATATAAAACAAGCTTATTTATTAAATTTAGTTTATTTAATTTTTGGAATAGGATTATTTTATCTATCTTTTTTAAGAGCGAGAATAAAAGGAACTTTAATAAATATGGGTGAATAATTGGTGCGCCTGCTAGGAGTCGAACCCAGAACCTCCTGATCCGAAGTCAGGCGCTCTATCCAGTTGAGCTACAAGCGCATATCATATTAATATATTATTTTATGGAAAAAAAAATAAATTTGACAGTTGATAAGACCGAAAATGCACTTCGTGTTGATATTTTCATTAAAAAGAGAGAAAATATTATCAGTCGAACGAGAATAAAGAATCTTATTCTAGATAATAAGTTAAGAATAAATAATAAAGTAATAACTGATCCATCGAAAAAAATTTTTTTAAATGATGAAATAAAATTGGTCATACCCGAAGCAAAAAAAGCTTCCTTAAAACCTTATGAATTTAATTTAGATATAGTATTTGAAGATAAAGATTTAATTGTTTTGAATAAACCATCTGGGATAGTAATGCATCCTGGTGCAGGTAATTTTGATAATACAATCGTTAATGCACTAATGAATTATAAAAAAAACTCTTTTTCTAATATTGGGGGTGAACTAAGACCTGGAATAGTTCATAGAATTGACAAAAACACATCTGGATTGATTGTTATTGCAAAAAATAATCAAACTCACGAACACCTCTCTAATCAATTTAACAAACACACGATCCAAAGAATTTACCAATTATTAATCTGGGGCAAAGTTAGACCATCTAAAGGTAAAATAGAAACCTTTATTACACGAAGCTCAAAAAATAGACAAATGATGGAAGTCAGTAACAGTAAAGGGAAAAAAGCAATTACAAATTACGAAACCTTAGAAATTTTTGAAAATAAAAATATTCCAACTTTTAGTTTGTTAGAGTGTAAATTAGAAACAGGTCGGACCCACCAGATAAGAGTTCACATGAATCATTTAGGTAACAGTATAGTTGGTGATGATAAATATAAAAAGAGGTTTAAAAAACTCAAAGATATAGAGCCATCATTAGAAAAAATTTTAATGAAATTAAACAGACAATTTCTACACGCTAAAACATTGGGTTTTATACATCCAAAAAAAAATAAGCAGATGATTTTTAACTCAATTTTACCAAATGAACTTGAAATAATTCTAAAAACACTCAGAAATATAGAGAAATAAAACATTGAAAAATTTTTAATATTAATTAGATAAACTGTTTATGGGCACAACTATGAATAGCAATTTACCCATCCTTAGTAATGAAGGTGGTCTGTCTGCATATCTCCAGCAAATAAAAAAATTTCCAATGCTTGATGCAGAGGAGGAATACATGCTTGCTAAAAATTGGAAAACGACAGGAAATATTAAGTCAGCAGAAAAACTTGTAACAAGTCATTTGAGATTGGTTGCAAAAATTGCAATGGGTTATAAAGGTTACGGACTACCAATTAACGAAATGATCTCTGAAGGTAATATTGGACTGATGCAAGCTGTTAAAAAATTTGAACCAGAAAAAGGTTTTAGGTTAGCAACTTATGCAATGTGGTGGATAAAAGCTTCTATCCAAGAATATATCTTAAAATCTTGGAGCTTAGTAAAAATTGGCACAACAACTGCACAAAAAAAATTATTTTTTAATCTAAAAAAATTAAAAAATCAAATTGCACCACAGGCTGAAGGTGATTTAAGGGATGAACACGTAAACGAAATTGCTGATAAATTAGATGTGAGTAAAGAAGAGGTTGTCTCAATGAATCGTAGACTTTCTGGAAAAGAATTTTCTCTTAATGCTCAAGTTGGTGAGGATGGTGATGAATGGCAAGATTGGTTAGTAGATAAAGAATTAGACCATGATCTTAAATTTGCCCACCAAGAAGAAATGAAACAAAGAAAAGATTTATTAAAAGACTCAATTAAAGTTTTAAATGATCGAGAAAGAGAAATTTTATATTCAAGAAGATTGAACGATGATCCAACTACTTTAGAGGATTTGAGTAAAAAATATAAGATTAGCCGCGAAAGAGTAAGACAAATTGAAAATAAAGCATTTGAGAAACTACAAAAGCATATGCTTTTGCTCGCTAAATCAAAAAATCTTTTACCTGTAAATTAAATCTCGAAAGGGTTTTCGACTAAAATAGTATCATCTCGTTCAGGACTAGTCGATATACTGGATATTTTCGCTCCAATAAAGTCCTCGATTGCAAATAGATATTTTTTAGCATTCTCAGGGAGATCATTAATATTTTTGATACCATTTGTTGAGGTTTTCCATCCATCAAATGTTTTATAAATAGGTTTGATTTTAAGTTGATCTTCAACTGCTGCGGGGAGGTAATCTATTTTTTTTCCATTTAGATCGTATTCTACACACATTTTTATTTCATCTAGTTCATCTAAGACATCAAGTTTTGTTAAGGCAATGCCATCAATTCCAGAAATTTTTATTGTCTGCCTTACTAAAACGCCATCAAACCAACCGCATCTTCTTTTTCGACTAGTTACAGTTCCAAACTCTTTACCTCTTGTTCCTAATAACTCACCTGTTTCGTTTACTAATTCAGTGGGAAAAGGTCCTTCTCCTACTCTTGTCGTGTACGCTTTAGTTATTCCTAATACATAATTAATTGAATTGGGTCCACATCCAGTTCCTGTTGCGGCACTTGAAGCCACGGTATTAGATGAAGTTACAAAAGGATATGTTCCATGGTCAACATCTAACAGAATTCCTTGTGCGCCCTCAAATAATATCTTTTTCTTTTGTTTCTTAAATTGATCAATCTTAAGCCATACTGGTGCTGAAAATTTTAGAATATCAGGGGCAATTTTTAAAAGATCTTCTTTAAGTTGATTTTTTTCAAATATTTTTTTTCCCAAACCTTTTCTAATAGCGTTATGATGTGATAAAACTATTTCTAATCGTTGGTTCAAATTTTTCTCTGACCTAAGGTCCATTACTCGAATGGAACGTCTTCCAACTTTATCCTCATAAGCAGGTCCGATACCTCTCCTAGTAGTTCCAATTTTACTTTTACCTGCTGCATC
Source organism: Pelagibacterales bacterium SAG-MED38 (assembly GCA_014653585.1). The sequence continues at coordinate 9,368 of JACWEH010000012.1, forward strand.
CTCTCTTATTTCATCCATTTCACGGTGAAATGGTAAAATTAAATTTGCAGCCTCAGAAATCATAAAATTTTCTGAGTTTACATCCACACCCTTTTCTCCCATTTCTTCAATTTCATCTAATAAAGCCCAAGGGTCCACAACAACACCATTTCCAATAATTGAAATTTTATTTTTTCTAACTATTCCTGAAGGAAGTAATCGAAGTTTGTAAGTTACTCCATCTATAACTAAGGTGTGTCCAGCATTATGACCACCTTGAAATCTAATTACAACATCTGCTTGCTCTGATAGCCAATCTACAATTTTTCCTTTTCCTTCATCTCCCCACTGCGAACCAACTACTGCAACATTTTTCATAATTTATATGTTTTTTTTAACTCAATAGAATTTAAATGATTTATTGGACCATGTCCTATACCAATTTTAGGATTTGTTAATATGGCAGAATTTACATATTTAATTCCTAACTCACAAGATCTCTTTAGTGTTTTTCCACATGAAAAAAAAGAGGTAATTGCTGTTGATAGCGTACATCCAGTGCCATGAGTATTTTTAGTATTAAATCTTCTATTTGAAAAAACTTTAATCTCTTTTTTGTTAACAAATATATCGTTAACCTTTTTTGATTTTAAATGACCTCCTTTTACTAATACATTTGGTACACCCAATTTTAAAAATTCATTTGCAGCAAGAATCATATCATTTTTATCAGTTATTTTGATACCAGTTAAGATTTCAGCTTCAGGAATATTAGGTGTAATTAAAGATACTTTATTTAATAATTTTTTTTTCATTAATTGCACAGCTGGATTTGTAATAAGCTTAGAACCATCTTTGGCTATCATCACTGGATCTAAAATTATTTTTTTAATTTTCATTTCAGTCAATGATCTGAATACCTTATTTATTACTTTTGTAGAATGAAGCATTCCAATTTTTATAGCATTAGGCTTTATATCCTTAGTTGTATGAATTATCTGATTATAAATTTCATTTGGTGGAACAGGTATTACTGATTTCACACTTTTTGTATTTTGGACTGTAACTGCAGTTACTGCCGTCATTGAATATACACCTAGACTTGTAGCAGTTTTAATGTCTGCCTGAATACCTGCACCTCCTGATGAGTCAGATCCTGCTATGATTAAAATTTTCGATTTTATTTTCAAATTATTTAATTTTTTTCAAAATTATATTAACACATTTAAGAAGAAGTATTTTATTTTCACTTTCTCCCATTATTCTTATTTTTGACTCTGTGCCTGACTTTCTTACAAGAATTCTTCCACTACCTTTTATTAATTTAGACGCTAGCTTAATAGATTTCTTAATTTCAGGTTTATTGATTATATTTTTATCTTTTACCTCAATATTTTTAAGTAACTGTGGAGTTTTTTGAAATTTTTTGAAAAATTCGCTGGCACTTTTTCCCTTTCTAAGAGCAAATAAAGTTTCCAGAGCAACAAGTAAACCATCTCCTGTAGTTGCAAATTTACCTAAAATAATATGTCCTGACTGTTCTCCACCTAAATTGAACTTATTTTTTTGCATTAGCTCTTTTACGTATCTGTCGCCAACATTAGCACGTATAAATTTTATACCTTTTTTGTTAAAATATTTTTCCAGGCCATAATTGGACATTAATGTTCCAACAACCCCGCCTTTTAACATTTTTTTATTTTTCCACCTCATTGCTAGTGCGGCAATAATTTGATCTCCATCAATAATATTACTTTTTTCGTCGCACATAATTATCCTGTCTGCATCACCATCTAATGAAATACCTATATGTGCCTTATACTTTTTAACTGCAGATTTTATCTTTTCAGGAAAGGTAGAACCACAATTTTTATTAATATTTAATCCATTTGGATTAACTCCTATTGCAATAACCTTGGCTCCTAAAGATTTTAACAATTCTGGTCCAGCTTTGTAGCCTGCTCCATTTGCACAATCAATTACAATTCTAAGTCCTCTTAAATTGAATTCTTTAGCAAAATTTTTTTTTAATATCTTGATGTAATCATTTGTTCCTGTCTCTAATCTTTTTACTCTACCTAATTTTTCAGGCCTCGAGAGATTTTTGATGATTTTTTGATCTATTAAACTTTCAATTTTTTTTTCTATTTTATCTGACAGTTTCATACCATCAGGTCCAAATAGTTTTAATCCATTATCATTATGAGGATTGTGAGAGGCTGTAATCATAATTCCCATATTTGCTCTCATAGCTTTTGTGAGCATCGCTAAACCATTTGTTGGTAGAGGTCCTAAAGTATATACATGCATACCTGCTGATGCCAATCCTGATACAAGCGCTGGCTCTAAGGTATATCCAGATAATCTTGTATCTTTTGCTATTATTGCGGTTTGCTTTCTTTTTTTCTGAGATTTAAAATATGTGCCACTTGCTAAACCAAATTTAAAAAACATATCTCCATTAATATTTTCACTATTTATAGCTCCCCTAATACCATCAGTACCAAAATATTTTTTTACCATTAATTGTTAATTATATTTTTAAAAATCTTTAAGCCTTGCATTGTTTCGTTAACATCATGAATCCTCAAAATTTGAACACCTTGCATCATAAGATATATTGATGATGCTATTGTCCCCCCATTTCTTAATTTACTATCATTTTTTCCAGATATCTCTTTAATAAATCTTTTTCTTGAGTTACCCACAAGTATAGGAAAACCAAGAGAATGGAAAATAGAAATGTTGCGTATCAAACTCATATTATGTTTCAAATTTTTTCCAAAACCTATACCAGGATCTAAAATAATTTTTTCATGTTTAATACCTCTAGATCTTAACAGTTTTATTTTTTCTTCAAAAAAATCATATATATCCAGCAACTCATTTTTATATTTAGGTTTTTTTTGCATGTTTTCTGGAAGTCCTTGTGAATGCTGAATTACAAATGGTACTTTGTGTTTTTTCAACACACTTAAAGTTTTAGAGTCAAATTCTAATCCTGAAACATCATTAATTAATTTTATCCCTAAATTTATTCCTTTACTCATAATTTTAGACTTTCTAGTGTCTAAAGATATTGGGACTTTTTTTTTTAACAATGATTTTAGAGTTTTACATATTCTTTGCCATTCTAAATTTTCTTTAATTGCATTAGATCCTGGACGTGTAGACTCACCGCCAACATCAATTAAATTTGCACCGCTTTTCAATAAATTGATCGCATGGGTAATTCCTCTTTTTTTTGAATTAAATTTACCGCCATCTGAAAAGCTATCAGGTGTTAAATTTAATACACCTAAAATATTTGGTATTTTTTTAAAATTTAAATTTGAAAAGTTTTTTTTTTTTGATTTAATTTTTTTTAAATCTAAATTAATTTTTTTCCTAAGTAATTTAGGTAAATATTTAATTCGATTGATAAAAATTTTTTTCTTTGAATTTCTTGTTAGTATCTCTATTTGATCAAATGAGATTTCCTTGATTCCATTAAGTGGAATTGATTTCTTTTTATTAACTAGTTTTTTTGATTGATTTCCGTAGTAGAAATTACACACTTTAGTGTAATATCTTGACATTAAAATTAATGAACAATTTTGGGTTTAAGTCCCATAGCACCTAGTGCGGAACTCTTATCATCATCAACTTTTAAATCTTGTTTATCTGCAGGATATACGTTTTTAGTAATTATATTTTCTATCTCTTCGCCAGTTAATGTTTCATATGTTATAAGAGCTTTTGCAATTTTATGTAAATCATCAGTTTTTTCAGTTAAAATTTCTCTAGCTTTGTTATAACCCTCATCAACTAATTTTCTAATTTCTTTATCTATCTTTTTAGCCACTTCCTCAGAAACTGATTGTGTTTGAGTTACAGATCTTCCTAAAAAAACTTCTTCTTGATTTTCACCATACTCAACCGGACCCATTTCTTCACTCATTCCATATTTTGTAACCATGGCTCTTGCAAGTTGAGTTGCTTGATTTATATCTGAACCGCTACCTCCGCCTGCTCCCGTAGAAATATTATCTTTTCCAAAAATCACCTCCTCTGCTACTCTACCACCAAAACAGACTGCTAATCTTGCTTTCAAATATTTAATTGAATAACCATGTTTGTCTCGTTCAGGTAAATTCATTACCATACCTAAGGCTCTACCTCTCGGAATAATTGTTGCTTTATGGATAGGGTCATAACTAGGCATATTAAAAGAAACTAAAGCATGTCCTCCTTCATGGTATGCCGTTAATTTCTTTTCGTCTTCAGTCATAACCATTGATCTTCTTTCAGCACCCATCATTACTTTATCCTTTGCTTCTTCAAATTCATTTAGAGTAACAATTCTTTTATTTTTTCTAGCCGCTAATAATGCAGACTCATTTACTAAGTTAGCTAGATCAGCACCTGAAAATCCAGGAGTTCCTCTTGCTATAGTTCTCAAATTTACATCAGGGGCCATCTTAATCTTTTTAACATGTACTTTTAAGATTTTTTCTCTTCCAATGATATCTGGATTAGAAACTACAACTTGTCTATCAAATCGACCTGGTCTTAATAATGCAGGATCAAGAACATCGGGTCTATTTGTTGCTGCAATTATAATTACGCCTTCGTTAGTATCAAAACCGTCCATCTCAACAAGAAGCTGATTAAGAGTTTGTTCCCTTTCGTCATTACCTCCTCCTAAACCTGCCCCCCTACTTCTTCCAACAGCATCAATTTCATCAATAAATATTATACAAGGTGAATTTTTTTTTCCTTGCTCAAACATGTCTCTCACTCTTGACGCTCCTACACCAACAAACATCTCTACAAAATCTGATCCAGAGATAGTGAAGAAAGGAACACCTGCCTCGCCAGCAATTGCTCTGGCTAACAAGGTTTTTCCTGTACCTGGAGGACCTACAAGAAGCGCACCTCTAGGTATTTTTCCACCTAGCCTACTAAATTTTTTTGGATCTTTTAAAAACTCAACAATTTCCTCAACTTCCTCTTTAGCTTCTTCTACTCCTGCAACATCATTGAAGGTTACCTTGCCTTTCATTTCATTCATCATTTTTGCTTTAGATCTTCCAAAGCCCATCGCTCCACCTTTTCCACCTTGCATCTGTCTCATGAAAAAAATCCAAACTGCTATTAATAATAGCATTGGAAACCATGAGAGTAGAACACCAAATAATGAAGGCATCTTTTCATCTAAGGGCGCTGCAGAAATACTTACGCCTTTTTCTGAAAGTTTTTCTATTAAATTAGGATCATTTGGTGAATAAGTTTTAAAGCTTTTCCCGTTTGCATATACACCATTTATATTATTTCCCTGGATCTCAACTTTTAATACTTCGCCTTGTTCTACCGAATCTAAAAATTCTGAAAAAATTACTTCATTAGAACTACTAATGTTTGATTGAGGATTTTTGAACATATTATATAGACCGATCGTTAGAAAAACGATTATTGCCCACATTGCTAAGTTTTTAAAATTCATGTTTATAAGATAAGAATTATTATCAATTTAACAAGTCTATTTTTACTCCTCTTTTGTTAAAATGATAGTGTGATTTACTTTCTTAATGACGCATCCACCCAATGTTACTTTACTAAGTTTTCCCGCTTTAATTTTACTCAAAATATTCTCTATTTTTTTACCCCTAACAAAATTTGGCTTTTTTCCAATTAAATGAATTAAATCTGATAATGACCTAAAAATAACCTCTCGTGAATTATCAAAAAAGTTTTTCTTTAATATCAATGTATCTCTTTTGTGGTTAAAAATGGAATTCTTACTCTTATTCCTTTCAACATAAAACTTTATTGATTGATCAGACTCTTTTAAATTTTCTATAGTTAATTGAAATTTTTTCTTATTAAGGCCGAAATTTTCAAATTCCTTAATTAATTTTCTTACTTTAATTCTATTGAATTTATCATTGTAATTAGAGGGATCATCTACATTAAAATTAAATATGAATTTAGATAAAAATATCAAATCTTTTTTGTTAAATTTTATCAAAGGTCTAATTAAATTTATATTTTTGAATTGAGTATTAATCCCAAGCGATACAAGTCCTTTTAAGCCACTTCCTCTAGCCATTCTTAGAAAAAAGTTTTCAATTAAATCATCCATATGATGACCTAAAACTAAATTATTGATTTTATGTGTTTTACATTTAGAGAATAAAAGCTCATATCTTTTACTTCTTGCTAAAGATTGAATATTATTCAAAGGTTTTTTTCCCTTCCAAGTAAGAACATTAGAATTGATTTTTAAAGATTTAAGAATTCTTTTTACTTTATTAGCTTCGTAAGTAGACTGTTTTCTTAGCTTATGATCAACAATAAAATACTTTGGATATAAATTTTTCTTTAAAGCATATACTTTTGTCAAAAAAGCCAAGGCTAAACTATCCGCACCTCCAGATACCGCAACAATAAAATTTGTATCAATTTTAAATGACTTTTCAAATTTTTTAAAGATTTGATTTACTCTTTGATTTGAAAGTCTTGAATTATAAATGTTAGGAATTTTTTTTCTTGCACTCAAATTTTTGAGACTCATACTTTGCTTTTTGAATAACAGACTGATTTGCATCTGGATATTGTTTTTCAACACCACTTATCATTTTACAGCCTTGATCTTTTTCTCCAATCTGTATCATTGATACACCTAGCTTTAATAAATTAATAGGAGCTTTTTCTCCTTTTGGATATTTTTGATAACCTTCTAAATAAGCTGAAGCAGCATCAGTGTATAATTGTCTAATTCTAAATGTTTCGGCATACCAATATTGTGCGTTTCCTGCCAATTTATGATCAGGATTTGAAATTACAAATTCTCTAAATGCTCTTTCAGCAGTAGGATAATCTCCAACTTTTAAAAAACTTGTAGCAAACTCATACTGCTCAGACTCTGAAACATCTGGTAAAATTTTTTCCTCTGCTTGAAATGTCTCAGTAACTATTGTAGCAGTCGTCTCAACTGATTGTATTTTTTGATTGGTATCTTTTGTAGAATTATCTTTATAAGATATTGACCCTAAGTCTTGTGGTTGAGATGAGCCTGGTAAAATTTCTGTATCTGGCTCTGAATTTTTTTTTGAAGTTAAATTTAGAGTTTCACCAGTTGATAGAGCAGTTTCTAAATCTTGAAATCTTAATTGATTATCTGATTGAACTTTTGAGAGTCGATTTGACAACTTATCTAATTTAAAATTTATTTCCTCAAATTTATTAGTAAGTTCCTGAAATTGATTTTCAATTTCAGATAATTTCAATAAGTGTCTTGTAAGTACATCTTCAGAATTACTATCAATACTTGATGAACCTGAATTTGTATTATTGAATTCACTTGAATTTGAGTATACAGCTTTTTCCAGCGTTTTTAAATCATTTTTGATTATTTCAAGTGTATCGTAAATATTATGATTGTCAGCAAAAGAGGGATTACAAATAAAAAAATTCAATAACAAAAAAAATTTATATTTAAGCAATACTCTAAAGAATTTCATCTAATTAAGTTATGTCTAAAATAATGGCGAAAAAAAGACCTCTTAAATCATTATAATTTAAGAGGTCTTAAATATTTATTGAGTACTTAATTTGCCTTAACCGTTACAGATCTTCTATTTTTTGACCAAGCTAATGGATTTGACCCGGAGTCCACTGGTCTTTCTTTACCATAACTTAAAACTGAAATTCTGTCTGAAGATATTCCGTAAGTCATTAAATAATCTTTTGCTGCATTAGCTCTTCTTTCACCTAATGCTAAGTTATACTCTCTTGTTCCTCTTTCGTCAGCATGACCTTCTAAAACAACTGTAATTTTAGAATTTTTTCTTAACCATGCAGCTTGCTTTCTAAGAGTTTCTCTAGAAGCTGTAGTTAATACTGACTCGTTAGTTGCAAAAAATACTCTATCAGGAACACCTGAAGCCAAGTATTCAACTGTATCTGTTCCAGTATAAACATCGCCTTGCATTTGTCCTGTAGATTTTTTTGATGTAGCACATGCTGAAAGTGCTAAACACGCAACTAATATTAAAAATCCGTTTTTTAGAATTTTGCTTAATTTCATTATTACTCCTTGATCAATATTACTTTAACATTACTGTTTCACAACTAATTAGATCTTTCAAGGCTAAAAATCAAGCGAATTAATTATTAATTACTTAATAAAGATGACCATGATGGGTCTGATCCATCAGTTGGAGTAGGAACCTTTCTCTCATTATAGCCTGTTAAATCTATAGACCATAATTTTGCTGAAAAACCCTTTCCTTTAGAATCTGTTTTTGTCTCCCTATAAAAAATCAGTACTCTCCCATTAGGAGACCAGGACGGAGCCTCTTGATAAAAATTTTCAGTTAATAATCTTTCTCCACTTCCATCGGTTCTCATTACACCTATATAAAATTTTCCTTTGTGTAGTTTTGTAAATGCGATTAGATCACCTCTTGGAGACCAAACTGGGGTACCATAAATTCCTTTACCAAAAGATATTCTTTTAACATTACTTCCATCACTCTTCATAACGTAAATTTGTTGATAACCACTTCTGTCAGAGTTAAAAGAAATATATTTTCCATCTGGAGAATAAGAGGGTGATGTATCTATAGATGGATGGTTAGTGATTTTTTCCACTATTCTGTTCTCTAAATCCATTGTGTAAATTTCAGAATTACCATCTTTAGCAAAACTCATAATTATTTTTTTTCCATCCGGAGAAAATCTTGGTGCAAAAGTCATGCCGGGAAAATCTCATACGACTTCTTGGGTTCCTGTTTCAATGTCTAGCAAATAAACTCTTGGTAAATTTCTAAAATATGAGAGATAAGTTACCATTTGGCTGGTTGGATTAAATCTTGGGGTTAAAACAAGTTCATTTCCTAATGTCAAAAATTTGTTGTTAGCACCATCTTGATCCATTATAGCTAATTTTTTTACTCTTTGAGTTTTAGGTCCTTCTTCTGCAACATAAATTATTCTTGTGTCAAAATAACCTTTTTCACCCGTTAATCGCTCATAGACTTTATCTGTGATGATGTGACCAACACGTCTCCAATTATTCGGAACAGTCGTAAATGCTAGTGCCATCATTTCCTTACCTGCAAGCACATCCCACAATCTAAATTCTACTCTTAGTTTTTCTTCAACATAACTAACTTTACCAGTAATCAAAGCCTGGGCTTTGATAAGGTTCCAATCTTCA
>JACWEH010000013.1 GCA_014653585.1 Pelagibacterales bacterium SAG-MED38
CGATTACTAAAATTTTTTTCCCGATTTGGGATAACGCCGATGCTAAATTAATTACAGTTGTTGTTTTTCCAACCCCACCCTTTTTGATAATAACCAAATAAATGGATTTATAACACTTAAAGGTAACAAAGTGAGTTGTAACAAGTTAATCTTAACAACAGGCACTTTTTTGAATGGTTTGATACATATAGGTGATGAAAGAACTCCTGCTGGGCGATTTAATGAAAAACCAAGTACAGGTTTAAGTGAACAGTTAGAAAAGTATAATTTCAGAATTGGAAGATTAAAAACAGGGACCCCTCCTAGATTAGATTCTAGAACGATTAAATTTGAAAATTTAGAAAAACAGTCAGCTGATGAAGATCCATATTTTTTTTCTTTTCTGACCAAAAAAAATTTAAACAAACAGGTGTCTTGTTCCATGACTTATACTAACGAAAAAGTTCATAAAATAATCGAAAAGAATTTATCTAAAAGTGCAATGTATTCTGGAAGCATTAAAGGTGTTGGTCCTAGATATTGCCCCTCTATTGAGGACAAAATAGTTAAATTCGCTGATAAGACAAGACATCAAATATTTCTAGAGCCTGAGGGTCTGAATGATCATACTATTTATCCTAATGGTATATCTACGTCTCTACCTGAGGTTGTGCAACAAGAAATACTCAATAATATCATGGGTTTAGAGAATGTAAAAGTAATTAGACCAGGATATGCTATTGAATATGATTATATTGACCCGAGAGAGCTCTTTTTAACACTGGAGACAAAAAAAATAAAAAATCTTTATCTCGCTGGTCAAATTAATGGTACTACAGGTTATGAGGAAGCAGCTGCTCAAGGTCTTATAGCGGGAATTAATGCTGCTCTATCCTTTAAGAATATGGAGCCTTTTATATTAGATAGATCCGATGCTTATATTGGCGTTATGATAGACGACTTAGTTACAAAAGGCGTTGCAGAACCGTACAGAATGTTTACATCTCGAGCTGAGTACAGACTAAGTCTTAGATCTGATAATGCAGACTTAAGGCTAACCCATAAAGGAATAAAAATTGGTTTAATAGCTGAAAATAGAAAACAACTCTTTGAGGATAAATTTAAAAAATTAAGTAAAATATCTCTTCAAATGTCTAATTTAAATATTTCACCCTCTAAGGCAGATAAACATGGAATAAAAATATCGAAAGACGGTGTTTTTAGATCAGCAGAGGAAATTCTTACTCAAAAAGGTGTTGATATGACAAAAATAAGGAATATTTGGCCTGAAATTACTGATTATGGGAATGAAATTGATGAACAGATCGAAATTAATTCTCATTACAGAGGGTATTTAAAGAAACAAAAGGCTGATATTTTAGCCTTTAAACGAGACGAGAATTTAACAATACCAGATAATATTGATTATGATAAGTTTTCAGGCCTTTCTAATGAAGTTAAAGCCAAATTCAAAGAAATAAGGCCTAAAACTATGGGTCAGGCCTTAAGAATTGATGGAATAACTCCTGCAGCCGTATATATTTTGTTGTCACACGTCAAAAGAAAGTCTATTAAGCATATAGCTTAATGGATAACTTAATTTTAAACTCTTATTCTAAAATTTCCAATTTTAATGTTTCACGTGAAACTTGTAATGAGCTCGAGAGTTTAATTACGATGATACAGGAAAAAAATCAGAAAATTAATATTATAAGTAAAAAAATGTATGAAAAAGGGGCAATAAGAGAGCGCCATATAATAGATTCAGCGCAAATTATTGATTTTGTTGATTTAAATTGCAATACAACCTCAGATTTAGGTACAGGAGGAGGAATGCCCGGATTAATAGTGGCTATAGTGATGAAAAAAATTAAAAATGACATGAAAGTAAACCTTTATGAAAAAAGTTACCACAAATGTGTTTTCCTTAGAGAAGTTTCAAAAAAATTAAATTTAAATACAGAGATAATTCAGAAAGATATTTTTTCACTTAAAAATATTGAAACAGGAACAATTATGTCCAGAGCGTTTAAACCAATGCCTGTCATTTTGAACTTGGTTAATGAAAATTTTATAAAATATAAAAATATTATTTTTTTTATGGGAAGTAGTGGAAGAAAAATTCTTAATGAAACACTTCAAGAGTGGGATTTAGATTATGAAGAAAAAAAAAGTTTAACAAATGACGACTCATTTATATTAAATATCAAAAAAATTAAAAAAAAAATTTCATGAAAATTATTTCAATTATTAATCAAAAGGGTGGGGTTGGAAAAACAACAACTGTAATTAATTTAGCATCGGCGTTATCCCAAATCGGGAAAAAAATTTTAGTAATCGATCTAGATCCTCAAGGGAATGCTACTACAGGACTGGGATTATCCAATATCTCTCAATCTGATCAAACAATTTATGGGATTCTTAATGGTACAATGTCAATTTCTAACGTAATTAAAAAGACAGACTTTCAAAATCTTGATTTAATATCATCCAATGTAGATTTATCCGGATTAGAGGTTGAAACGGCTGGTGACAGCGACAGAGCCTTTATCTTAAAGACTAAATTAACCGCGTATTTAAATGATTCTAGAGGATTATATGATTATATCCTCATAGATTGCCCCCCTTCTTTGAGTCTTCTAACTGTAATGGCCTTAGTATCGTCTAACTCACTGCTTGTGCCATTACAAACAGAATTTTTTGCTTTAGAGGGACTTACGCAACTTATGAAGACTATTGAGAGAATAAAAACTAACTTAAATCCTGAATTAGAGATTCAAGGCATTCTTTTAACTATGTATGATCGAAGAAACAAACTTTCATCACAGGTTGAACAAGAAGCAAGAGATTATTTTAAAGACAAAGTTTATCAAACAGTAATACCTAGAAACGTAAGATTATCCGAAGCGCCATCCCACGGAATTCCAGTATTGACTTATGACAAGAATTGTCCAGGTAGTAAATCATATTATAGTTTTACCGATGAGTTCATGGCACAAGAAAATAAAGTTGGGAGTGCTGCTTAATGAACAAAATAAAAAAGGGACTGGGTAGAGGTTTATCTTCCTTAATCGGTGAAACTAAAGTTGAGAATAAAACAAATAATTTAAGTTTAGCCGAGATAGTTCCAAACAAATATCAACCAAGAAAAAATTTTGATGAGGAAAATTTGAATGATTTAGTTAATTCAATAAAAGAGCGTGGTGTTATTCAACCAATCATAGTCAGAAAATCTGAAACAAATAATTCTAAATATGAGATTATAGCTGGAGAAAGAAGATGGTTAGCAGCTCAAAAAGCAGGACTACATGACATTCCAGTCGTTGTTATAGATGCTGACAATCTTAAATCTTTAGAATTTGCAATCGTAGAAAATGTACAAAGACATGATTTAAATCCTTTAGAAGAAGCACAAGGTTACAAAAGATTGATAGATGAATTTGCATATGATCAAGATAAAGTATCAAAATTTATAGGTAAAAGCAGAAGTTATATTTCTAACTCATTAAGATTACTTAATTTACCCAAAGAAGTTCTTGATTTTGTAGAACAAAAAAAAATCACAGCTGGTCATGCAAAAATATTAGTAGGACTAGATAATGCTACTTTTCTAGCAAATAAATTTATTGAAAAAAAATTATCTGTAAGACAAGCGGAGAATTTAGTTAAAATATTCAGAAAAACTAGAAGAAATATCTCCAGTAAAGTGGACTCAAATATTCGAGATTTAGAAAACTCTATATCTGAAAAAATTGGGCTCAGTGTTTCTATTAAAAATAATAAAAACAATAAGGGTACAATATCATTTTATTACAAAGAGCTTGAACAATTAAACAAGATAATTGATATAATTAAATCTGGATATTAGTATTTTCAACTTTATCCAAAATCATATTGTTTACGATTTGATTAGAGATCTGAGGATTTTTTTTAATTAAACTCTCAGTATTGTTTAGATCTACAATAAAATTCTCTATATCACTTAATTCCCATATTTTAATCTGTTGTTTAATTATATTTTTATCCTTCCAAAATATTGGAGGTTTAAATGAGTTAATTACTTGATCAATATTATTATTATCGCTTAAATTAAGTCTTAACCTTCTTAGTCTTTTTAACCTATTTAAAAAAGTTCTTAAAATTAAAATATTATCTTCACTAGATGGGATATTTTCATTAAGAATATTGAGAGTCCTTTTTTTATTTTTACTCAGGCAATTATCTACTAACTCTCCAGCACTGTAATTTTCGCTTAGGTTTGTTAATTTTAAAATATCTTTTAATTCTAATTTTTTGTTATTTTGACTTAGGTTAATAATTTTTTGTAATTCATTTTTAAGATTAACTCTATCTCCTTGTGACCTTTCAATAATTAAATTGATGTTTTCAGAAGATAAATTAATCTTATTTTCAAATAAAATTTTCTTTGCGATAGATAAAAGAGTTTGTGGAGTATCTTCATAAAAAGGAACTGTTATTGTAATCTTTTCTTTTTCAAAATAATTTCTAAGTTTTGATTTCTTATCTAATCTTTTTGCGATCAAAATAATAACGACATCATTTATGTTTGATACAATTATTTCTTTTATTAAGCTTAATATTTTGTCAGAGACATCAGATATTAAAATTAATTTTTCATTTTCAAAAAAAGATTTGGAATAAACATTTTCAAAAAATATTTGTTTATTTTCAATTACATCTTTTTCAGAATATTTATAGGTGTTTTCTTTTGTAAATTGGCTAAAGCTGGCTTGAATTACGTCTTGTTTTTGACCTTCATTCTCACCATAAAATAAAAAATAATTAGTTCTATTCTTAAATTTTTCTATTTCATAATATTTAGAGATCATTTTGAAGGATACTAAAGAAATTATTTATTTCCTCTAAAATTTGTGAAGTTAGATTTTTTTCAAGCTTTTTCTTATATCTATTTAGCTCAAAATTATTATCTATAGAATTATAAGCGGTCCCTTTTATAAATTTTTTTGAAAATTTTTTATCATTATTTTGACTAATCAAATCTAAATTTACTTCTAATTCAATTTTGTAACTTGATGGATCACCTTTTTTATCTTTAGAAATAATTTTTTCTCTTTTTACACTTATTAAATATAGGTCAAAAATATTATTAGACTTCTTATTTTTAAATCTTTGTAAATTATTTATTAGTTCTCGACCAATCTTTTTATCACCAGAATGATTGATAATTCCTAATTTAAATTTGGATACTTGATCAGTCTGATAGATAGGAGTATAGCCACAGCTTGCAAAAAAAATAAAAACAATTAAATATTTTAAACTTTTCATTATTCTTTAATAATAAAGTTTATTAATTTATTTTCTATATATATTGTTTTAAAAATCTCTTTGTTATCAACATATTTTTTAATCTGTTCATCATTTTTAATATTTTTAATCAGAGTTTCTTTATCAATCGATTTGTTTACAGAAAATACTTTTCTCTTTTTTCCGTTAATTTGAGTAACGATATTGATAATTTCTTCTTCCAAATATTTTGGATCAATTTCTGGCCATTTAACATTTTCTACAGATTGTTTTAATTTTTCGAGACACTCATTTGAAAAATGAGGTATGACAGGATTTATAATTTTCAAAATATTAGTGTAGTTTTTATTGAAATTACTGCCCCAGTCTTCTTTGTTTGTTTGTTGATTGTAAAAAGAATAGATTTTGTAAATAGATGCTATAACTACGTTGAAACCAAATTTCTCTAAATCATCATTTAATTTCTTAATAATTTGATTATTAAACTTTTCTAATTCCTTATCAAATTTAGAAAATTTTTTTTTGTTTTTGCATATTTTTTCATTTAAAAACCATAGCTTTTGTAAAAATTTAAAAGATGCGCTTATCCCTGTATCTGACCATTGAACATCTTTTTCTGGTGGGCTATCAGATAAGATAAATAATCTTACCGCGTCTGCACCATAAATTTTAATAATTTTTTCAGGATCAATAGTATTTTTTTTCGATTTTGACATTGACTCTGAGGGTCCTACGATAATTTTTTTTGAAGGATCTTTGTCTTGGTAGAAATTTTTACCATCGTCACTTGAAACTTCATCTGGGTAAATCCAATTATTATTCTCATCTTTAAAAGTTTGATGACAAACCATGCCTTGAGTAAATAATCCTTCAAATGGTTCTTTTAATTTTGTTTCATTGTTATTCAAACTTATCGCTCTCATAAAAAAACGTGAGTAGAGGAGATGTAATATTGCATGTTCGACTCCTCCTATGTATTGATCAACAGGCATCCAATAATCTAATTCATTTGAGTCGAATGGTTTTTTCTTGTTATTTGCTGAACAAAATCTTAGATAATACCAAGAGGAGTCTACAAATGTATCTAAAGTGTCAGTTTCTCTTTTACATTTTTTTCCATCAATAAACACCTCTTGCCATTTCTTTTGCCCATCTAAAGGATTTCCATTTGTATTAAGATCAATTTTTTCTGGAAGTTCAACAGGTAAATCTTTTTTAGGTATTTTAATTACATTATTGTTATTGTCATATGCGATTGGTATTGGACACCCCCAATATCTTTGTCTTGAAATACCCCAATCTTTTAATCTGTAATTGATTGTTTCTTTGCCTAAATTTTTATCTTCTAAAATTTTAATTGTTTCATTTATTGATTTTTCTGGAACAGATAATCCATTTAAAAATTCAGAATTTATTATTATCCCAGGTCCTGTATAAGCCTGGTCTTTAACTTCAAATTCATCATTTTCTTCTGCAGGCTTTACAACTGTTTTAATTTTAAGATTGTATTTTTTTGCAAAATCAAAATCTCTTTGATCATGAGCCGGACAACCAAACACTGCTCCAAATCCATAGTCCATTAGAACAAAGTTAGCGAAATAAACAGGGACTTTTGACTTTTTATTAAGAGGATTTACTGCTGTAAGTTCTGTTTTAAACCCAATTTTAGTTGCCTGTGCAATTGATTCCTCTGTAGTTCCTGTCTTTGAACACGCTTTTTTAAAATCGGCAAATTTACTATCGTTTTCATAATATTTGGATAAAGGATGATCTACTGACAATGCTAGAAATGAAAATCCAAATAATGTATCTGGTCTTGTAGTATAACATTTAATTGATTTTATATTATTTGAGCCTTCAATTTGAAAATCAATTTCACAACCAAATGATTTGCCAATCCAATTTTTTTGCATAATTTTAACTTTTTCTGGCCAATTTTCTAATTTGTTAAGATCATTCAATAATTCTTCTGAAAAATGTGAAATTTTAAAAAACCATTGGTTTAATTTTTTTCTTTCTACAATCGCACCAGATCTCCAGCCTTTACCATCAATGACTTGTTCATTAGCCAAAACCGTTTTCTCTACCGGATCCCAATTAACATAACTTTCCTTCCTATAAACTAGACCTTTGTCGTACAGATCAAGAAAAATTTTTTGTTGGTGTTTAAAATACTCGGGGGAACAAGTAGAAATTTCTCTATCCCAATCTACAGAAAGACCCAGCATTTTTAACTGAGACTTCATAACTTCTATATTTTTTTCTGTCCAATTTTTGGGATTTAAATTATTTTGTTTTGCTGCATTTTCTGCTGGCATCCCAAATGAGTCCCAGCCCATTGGGTGTAGTACATTAAAACCTTTAAGCGTTTTATACCTTGAGAGAACATCTCCTATTGTATAGTTTCTTACGTGTCCCATATGAATCTTTCCAGATGGATATGGAAACATTTCTAAACAATAAAATTTTTTTTTGTCTTTATTAATCTCTGATTTAAATGTTTTATTTTTAAGCCAGTGCTGTTGCCATTTTTTTTCAACTAACTTAAAATTATATCTTTCCACAATCGATTGAATTTATTTAATCGGTCTTTTTTGGTTTTTCTCTACCACCACCATGCTCCATATCTCCCATTATATATGGATTATTTTTTCTTCGTTTCTCAAGCATGCTTTTTTGATATTTTGTAGCTTTCTTAAGAATATTTAAATTTAGGTCTGCAACCAAATCATTATTATTTTTACTGATTGAACAATTAGTAAGATTTTTTGAGCATTTTTTTAAAAAGACATTTATGTCTAATGCATCTGACCTTATTTCATTTGTTAAAAATCTTACAGAAATTTTAACAGACTCGTTAGGAGTATTATTTTCACTATACCAGTCAGTAACAACAATACCGCCACTATAGTTTGCTGAGACCAAAGGCATAAAATCTAAAGTGTCAAGTGTAGCCCTCCATAAAGGATTTGCACTCGCAAATTCGTAATTCGTACCACCTTTATCTCCACCCATAAGTCTAAAGCCTCTACCTTCCTCAATATTTTTTTTGACTCGCTCTCTAGGGTCTGGTGGAAAATCTTTAGCATCTACTTTTTTAGGTTTCAGAGCTTGGCAGGCAGTTTGTGTAAATAGCGTTGCTATTAAGAGTAGAATTAAAGCATTTCTAGAGGTAATCATTTTTAAAATTATAGGTTAGTTATTAACATATAATTCATTGTTTATAATTAGAATATAATCTGTAAAAATTAGCATTTTCAAGGTTCATAAGTGATGCAAAAATACAACACTATAATAAATTATTGCAAAAAAAGGCAATATTTCATCTTTTACTCCTTATTTTTTGCTAAAAACGACCTGTTTATAATTAATTATAAAAAAGGAGTAAATTTATGAACAACTTAAAAAAAGTAGGATTAACTGCTTTAGCTACTACTTTAGTTACTTCAGCATCAGTTGCTGGTGAACTAAGTGTATCAGGTAGTGCAGCTTTATCTTACACAGGTCTTAGCTCTAATGCTGACACTAATCCATGGGCAATGGGTGACAGCATTAAGTTTAATGGCGGTGGAGACCTAGACAATGGTATGACTGTATCAGTCTACTATGAATTAGATACTGGTGGTGCAGCTTATGACGACTACAATTTAGTTGTTGGTATGGGTGATTCAGGAACTATATCTTTTTCAGGTAACTCAAAAAGTGGAAGCGGTGTTGATAAACTAAAAGATATCGTACCAAATGCTTACACACCAATTTACGAGGCAACAGATTCTACTGACAGTGGTTTAATCGATGCATCTGGTAACAACCAAGCTGGTCAATGGGGATACGATGTTAACGTTGGATCTTTAGCACTATCAGCTTCTTACAATCCAAAACCAGCAGAGGCTAAAGCAGCTGAAGTAGGTTATGCTGTTGTTTACAGCGGCTTAATGGATGGTTTAGAGTTAAGTGCTGGTATGTTTGATGATGGTGATGAAGCAGAGAACGACACTCTTGGTGTTAAGTACACTATGGGTAATGTAACTGCTGCTTACCAAATAACTAACGTAGACTACGAAGCGATCACTGAAACTGACCAAGATGCTACTCATTACGGTGTGTCTGTTGCAGTCAACGATGAGCTATCAGTATCAGCTGGTAGACAAACGATCGAGTTCGATGGTAAATCAGACGATGAAACTAACACAGGTATTATGGCTTCATACACTATGGGCTCTATCTCAATCGGTGGTGGTTTCAATAAACTTGATAACAAAGGTGGAAGTAACACAGCAAAAGAGGTTGAAGCTTCAATCTTTAATATTGCGTTCTCATTCTAATCATTGTTTTTAATGAATTTAAAAGGCCCCTTTTAAGGGGCCTTTTTTTTATCAAAAAAAGAAATTGCTGCAAAACCATAGGGTTTAACTAATTTTAGTTTTTTAAAATTATTTTCATTTATTCCACCTAAAGAAATATCTTTCATAAAGGTGGCTTTTTTTAATTTGAGATATCTATAAATACTTAATTGTTTATTAGTCTTATCCTTAAATAAAGGAGATATAAAAATTTCTTTTATATTTTGTAATTCTTTTATTTTAATTTCTTTTAAATTATGTGCAGATCCTATTATTTTAAATTTATTTTTAAATGAAAAAAATTTAGAATTAATCTCTTTATTAGAAGAAGAAATATAAACTCCATCAGCTTTAACATTATTTGCCAATTTAATATCGTTACAAACATAAAATTTTCTCTGATTTTTTTTACAAAAATCACGTAATTCAATTAAAGTTTTTAAAGATGTTCCTTTATCTTTATTTCTCCATATAAAAGATATATTTTTATCTAAATTTATTAAGTGGGAATATTCAAATCTATTGATAAAATAATATTTTTTTAAATTTTTAATATGCATCAAACACAAAGTAATCTAATCGAAATACAAAATAAAATTAAGAAAAAAATTAACGAATCTTCAAAGGATAAATATAATCCAAAGATTATTGCTGTTTCCAAAACTTTCCCAGAACAAGAGATTTTACCTTTATTAAATTTTGGTCATAACGAATTTGGGGAAAATAAGGTTCAGGAAGCCATTCAAAAATGGAAAAATCTCAAAGAAAAATATGATCAAGTAAGACTACATATGCTGGGTAAACTGCAGACAAACAAAGTCAAAAGTGCCGTTGAAATATTTGACTATATACATTCATTAGATAATTTAAAACTTGCAAATAAATTAGCAAAAGAGATCCATGAGAAGAATAAGGAAATAAAAATTTTTATACAAATTAACTTAGGAGGAGAGAGTCAAAAATCTGGAATTGACCCTTCCAATCTTGAAGTTTTTTACAAAAATTGTTTAGATTTGAAATTGAATATTATAGGTACAATGTGTATCCCCCCTGACAATCAGGATCCACAGCCTTTTTTTAAAGAGATGTTAAATTTAAATAATAAGATAAATCTTTCCGAGATTAGCATGGGTATGACAAATGATTTCCTAGAGGCTATAGAATTTAAGTCTACGTATTTAAGAATTGGGACAGGTATTTTTGGGAAAAGATCTATTTAATTTTTATTTTTGTTTTTTTATTAATTACTTTTAAAAGTATTAGAAAATCTCTTTTTTGCAAAGCAATACAGCCTCTAGTGCTGGAGTAGTTTTTTGTTAAATGTAAAAATATTGCACTACCATTATGTCTTATAACTTTTTTGTAATTATATTTTATTAAAATAAGTAAATCATATTTGTAATCTTTACGATAAAGTTTTTCATAGCTAAATTTTGTCTTTTTTCTAATTTTAATTAATTTGTTATAAAATTTACTTTTAGGATCGTCACACCAGCCCATATCTTTTTTCAATATTATTGTTTTAAGCTTGGTTTGAGGTTTTTGAATTCTATCTGATCTGTAATAAATATTTCCCAATCCAAAAATTCCCCTTGGTGTTGTATAATCACCTTCTTTTTTATTTTTACTAAAACCTTTTTTTCCAACAGAACACTTAAATTTAAAGTCATCAAATGAAAGTGTTTCTTTATTTTTGATAATAATTGTCATAATTTAAAAAAATGAGCTCAAAAGTTTTAATCATTTATGAATATCAAATTCTATATGAATTACTAAATGAAATTAAAGAAAATTTCAGTTTTGAATTAATCAAATCTGACAATAAACATTTTGGTAGTCTAAAATTTGAACCCAGTACAAATTATTTAGTTTTGTCATCAAGAAAACATGAAAAAATCCGTAGACAACTTATAATAGATAATAAACCTCTTAAATTTGAAAAACTAATCGAGTTTATAAATATTAATTTTCTTAAAAATAAGTTTTCAGACCAGTCAAATATTAAGATTGGAAAATATAATTTAGATTTAAATTCAAGAAATATTACTTATAAGGATAAAAATTTAAGTTTAACGGAAAGAGAGTCTGACTTAATAATTTTCATCAATGATAAAAAAAATGTTTCTATTAAGGATCTTCAAAAAAAAGTTTGGCATTATTCACAAGACTTAGAGACACATACTGTAGAAACTCATATTTATAGATTGCGAAAAAAAATGAAAGAAATTTTCGCGGATGAAAATTTTATTAAAAACGATAAGAAAGGTTACTCAATTAATTGAATATTTATATTCTTGCACCAATTTTTTGAATAATTTTTGATGATAACTCAGTTCCTTTTATCAAACATTCTTTTGTATCTAAATTATTAATTACACCATGGAGATATCCAGCCGCAAATAAATCACCAGCACCTGTTAAGTCTTTAATATTCAAATCAGATTGGGCATTAACTTCAATAATTTCATCACCATTAACTGAAATAGCCCCCCTTTCCCCTCTAGTAATTACAATATTTTTTTTTATTTGTTTTGAAAATGAAACTGCCTCTTGGAAATCTTTTGCATCAATCAACGATAAAATTTCTTGCTCATTTGCAAAAATAATATTCAGCTGATTTTTAACTAATTCTAAAAAATGAGGCTTGTGTCTATTAACACAAAAAAGATCAGATAAAGACATTGCTATTTTTTTTGAATGCATAATTGCTTTATCAAAGGCTTTCTTGGGATCCCCTTCATCCCACAAATAGCCTTCCAAAAAAATTATTTCTGCACTTTGGATGTATTCTTTTTTAATGTCTGTATCATTAATCTTCCCTGCTGTGCCAAGAAATGTGCACATTGTTCTTTCAGAGTCAGGTGTAATTAAAATTAAACAAGACCCAGTAGGAATTTTTTCTTCTTTTTTTTCATATAGATATTTTACTTTTTCATTGATTAGTCCATTTTCATATTTTTGGCCAAATTCATCATTATTAACTTTTCCTATAAACCCTACGTTATTACCAAGTTGAGCTAAACCAACTATGGAGTTAGCAACAGATCCGCCTGAAATTGTTTCCTCAATTTTTAAGGATGAAAGTAATTTTTTAAACTCTTTCTCATCAACTAATTTCATTGTGCTTTTAGTAAGAGAATTTTTTGTTAAAAATTCGTCTGGTACTTTGCAAAGTACATCGATGATCGCATTTCCAATTCCTAAAATATTCATTAAGGTTTTTTTGCAATAAATGGTTTCTTTCGATTAGGATAACAAGAAGTACAAATTTTACAACTTAATCCGTAGCAGTCTCTAGCTTTACAAAATTCTCTACCATAATAAATGATTTGTAAATGTAATTTATTCCAATTCTTTTTGGGAAATAATCTTTTTAAATCCTTTTCAGTTTGGATTACATTTTTCCCATTTGTTAATCCCCATCTTTGAGCTAGTCTGTGAATATGAGTATCAACAGGAAATGCTGGATGACCAAAGCCTTGAGACATTACCACACTTGCTGTTTTGTGTCCTACACCAGGTAATTTTTCTAATTCCTCAAAAGTTTTGGGTACTTTGCCTTTATAATCATTAACAAGTATTTTTGATAAATTATAAATACTTTTTGCTTTGATTCTAAAGATACCAATTTTTTTGATTAAATTTTCAATTTTTCTTCTTCCTAATTTTATAAAATGTTCTGGTTTGTAATATTTAGGATAAATATCTTTAGTTACATTATTAACATTAACATCAGTACACTGAGCAGAAAGAAGAACAGAAATTAGAAGTGTAAATACATTTCTGCTTTTTAATGGTACTTTTATGTTTGGATAAGTTTTATTTAGAATTTTTAATATTAACTTAGCTCTCTGGGTCTCATTCATTATTTAAAATTCATCAAATCTCTCATTGAGTATAATCCAGGTTTCTTGTTAATTAACCATTTTGCTGCTGTGAGGGCACCCTCTGAATATAGAGCCCTATCAAATGCCTCATGATTAAGTCTGATTATTTCTTTGCCACTGGAAAATAAAACTTCATGTTCACCAATAATTTTTCCTTTTCTAACTGAATTAAAGTTTATTTTTTGTCCGTAAGGAAAATTATTTTTATTTAAATATTTTTTACCAATAATTTTATATAAATTTTTATTTTTCCCAGTTGCGATACCTTCGCCTAGCATCATTGCTGTACCTGATGGATGATCTTTTTTAAACTTATGATGCGCTTCAAAAATTTTACTTTTAAAATTATCCCCCAAAGATTTTGATGTAATTTCAGTTAAATACATCAAAAGATTTATTCCAAGACTCATATTGCCAGCTTTTAGAATTGGGATTTTTTTAGAAAAATTTTTTATTATACTTTCCTCTTTTTTTGAAAAACCTGTAGTGCCAATTATTAGTCTCTTTTTCTGTTTGACGGCAAATTTAAGAACTTCAAGTGTGCATTTTGGAATTGTAAAATCTATTATAACATCAGTTTTCTTAAAAGCCTCTTCACTATTTAATTTTGGTAATAATCCTGAAATTTTTTTTTTATGTGGTTTATTTTCTGTAACACTAGTGATTTTGAATTGGCTATCTTTGTTAGCAGATTTTATTAACTGCTGGCCCATTCTGCCCAGACATCCTGTAATTGTTAATTTTATTTTCCTAGATTTCATATTTAAAAAATTTTAAGTCTTTATGATAATATTCATTCATTTTTTTTATCATGCTTTCATCTAAATTCTTTTTCCAATCATTTTCAGGTCCTTGGTAAAAGAATTTTATTTTTCTTTTATCTTTTAAAGAATAAACATTTTCACCAAATTTTCCTTGATTTTCAATATCTTGAAGACTTTTAAAATTTGTAGTTCTTATGGCATTTCCCAGCTTTTTTGGATCAATCTTATCCTTTAACCTTACTAGGGCGTTTACAAATACCACTAATTTTTCAAAAGTTTCTTCAGGATTTTTGACCATATCCTCATATCTGATTGTAAGTCTCTTAATAGACTTGTTACTCATCCAAGATTGATAATTAATCCTCCAAGAATTCACGATATTTGTCTTAGCATAATTTTTTAAATGCGGATAATCTTCTAATACTTTATTTTCATCTTGCATGAATTTGAGTGCTTTTTCATAAGATTCTAAATCATTATGGTTTTTTACTGAAGTAATTACATTTCTTGGATCTCTTATGACATATATAACTCCAAGTGAATACTTTGGCTTTGTGAAATCATTACCAAAAGCTGTAATTAAAGAATTATGTGTTTTAAGAAATTTTGCTTTTTTTTGGTCGCATATATCTTTTTGTGATGAATCCCAATGATTATGAATTTCACCTTGCTTAACTGTTTCACGAAAAAACTGTTTGTTAGGATAATCTTCTATTAAACTTAATTTATCTATATTAAAAACCCCATTCTCACAAAAATAATACGCAGTTAAAAATGATCTTACCCATGTATTCCCACTTTTAGGGTATGAAGCTATCCAAATTATCATATTTATCTATTAAACTAGGTACTAATTATTTCAACTTAAATATTTTTTTGGGTCTGAAGGGCTACATCTTAATTTTTCCAAAAATCTTTAGCTTTTTGAAAAAACTTTTTAATACTTGGATTAGATTTTTCGTTTTCAATTTCCCTAAACTTTTCTAAAAGACTTCTTTGTTCTTTATTCAAATACACAGGCACTTCTGTTTTTATTTGTACATATAGATCTCCAAAATCTCCTCTCCGCATAAAAGGCATACCTTTGCCTTTCAATCTAAACTGTTTACCATCCTGAGTCCCGTCAGGTATTTTTATTTTTGCTTTTTTTCCATCAATTGTTGGTATTTCTATTGTTGTACCTAGTGCTGCATCAGCAATGGAAATTGGAAATTCAAAAAATAAGTTTACATCAGATCTTTTAAATAATTCGTGAGATTTTACATTTATAAATAAATATAAATCACCACTAGCACCACCCCTAGTGCCCGCTTCACCTTTACCGGCAAGTCTAATTCTTGTTCCATCATCAACTCCTTTTGGTATTGTCACTGATACTTTTTTAGAAGTTTGAGTATTCCCTTGTCCATTGCAATCTGAGCAAGGACTGGTTATCTCTTCCCCACTCCCAGCACATTGAGGGCATGTTTGTTGAACTGTAAAAAAACCTTGATTAGATCTCACTCTACCGTTTCCTCCACAGTAAGTACATCTATCAGGGCTAGACCCAGGTTTAGATCCGTTTCCCTTACATGTGTTACATTTTTCTGATGTCGAAAATTGTATATTTTGTTTCTTCCCTGAGTAAGCTTCCTCTAATGTAATCGATAAATCATATCTTAGATCTGAGCCTCTATTATTTGAACTTCTTCCCCTAGAACTTCTTCTTCCACCACCGAAGTCACCAAAAAAATCTTCAAATATGTCTGAAAAATCTGCACCACTGAAACCTCCAAAACCACCAAACCCGCCTTGTCCACCACCACCATTTTCAAAGGCAGCATGACCAAAATTGTCATAATTTTCTTTTTTAGATTTATCAGATAGAATGCCGTAAGCCTCGCTTGCTTCCTTAAATTTTTCCTCAGCTCCTTTATCACCAGGATTTTTATCTGGATGATATTTTACTGCTAACTTTCTATATGCAGATTTTAATTCTTCAGGGGATGCGCTTTTGTTAACACCGAGGACGTCATAATAATCTCTTTTTGCCATTTAATACCCCGGACAGATATATGTATGTTATGCGCTCTTTTCTTTATTCTCGTCTTTTACTTCCTCAAAATCAGCATCGACAACATTATCCTCTTTTTTTCCTTTATCATCATCACCATCATCTTTATTAGTATCAGGTTTTGTATTTTGTTGTGATTTATATATTGCTTCTCCAAGTTTCATTGAAGCTTGAACTAGTGCTTCAGTTTTTTTCTTAATATCATCAGCGTTCTCACTTTTAAGAGCCTCTTTCAGTTGGCTTGAAGCATCCTCGATAGCTTTTTTGTCAGCTTCAGAGACTTTAGAACCGTGCTCTTTAAGATTTTTGTCTGTAGAATGGATCAAGGTGTCTGCTTGATTTCTTACATCTACCGACTCTCTTTTCTTTTTATCAGCATCTTTATTGGCTTCAGCATCTTTTACCATTTTTTCGATTTCTTCATCACTTAGACCACCCGAAGCTTGAATTTGAATTTTTTGTTCTTTACCAGTACCCTTGTCTTTTGCTGAAACATTAACAATACCATTCGCATCAATATCAAATGTAACTTCAATTTGAGGAACACCTCTAGGTGCAGGTGCAATTCCCACAAGCTCAAAGTTTCCCAAAATTTTATTATCAGTCGCCATCTCTCTTTCACCTTGCAACACTCTAATAGAAACAGCGGGTTGAAGATCTTATAGCAAAAACAATTCCGCCTTGTAAAACGGCATTAAAAGATGCTGGTATCACAGCTACTGAAATTGATGAGGTTGTAATGGTCGGTGGTATGACTAGAATGCCTAAAGTAATCGAAGAAGTTAAAAATTTCTTTGGGAAAGAACCTAATAAAAGTGTTAACCCAGATGAAGTTGTGGCTATGGGTGCTGCAATTCAAGCAGGTGTTCTTCAAGGTGATGTTAAGGATGTATTGTTATTAGATGTAACGCCTCTTTCTTTAGGTATTGAGACTTTAGGTGGAGTTTCCACAAAATTAATTGAAAAAAATACAACAATACCTACTAAAAAAAGCCAAGTATTCTCAACTGCTGAAGATAATCAACCCGCTGTTTCTATTAGAGTGTTGCAAGGTGAAAGAGAGATGGC
>JACWEH010000014.1 GCA_014653585.1 Pelagibacterales bacterium SAG-MED38
CTTAGTAGATCCACTTTACTGGGCTGACAATGGTACAGAGCTTGGTGAAAAATGGGAAGCTATGAAAGCTGGTCTATAATTTAAGTTTTATTAAACTTAATTATATATTATAATTTAAGGGCGGTTATTTGATAACCGCCCTTTTTATTTATGAGCTCTGAATCAAAACAAATTTTAACATCAGATGGAATTCCTTTAGAGATAAGCCTTAAGAAAGCTGAAAGAAGAAATAAGATTAAAGCCTTCCTACTTGTAGCCCCATTACTATTATTCATAATTATTACTTATGTCTTTCCTATTGGAGACATGCTTATGAGAAGTGTAGATGATAAGATGGTTACTGAAATGCTTCCTAAAACTTTTAAAGCGATGGAAAAGTGGGATGGAAAAGAATTACCAGAGGAAGAAGTTTTTGCTGCTTTTCATTCAGATTTTATAAAATTAGTAGAAGAAAAACGTGAGGGAAAATTATCTACTCAACTGAATTATACAAAAAATGGATTTAAAAGTATTATTAAAAAATTAAGAAGAAAATCAAAATCTTTTGAAGAAGGAAACTACAAAGAACAAATAATGGCTGTTCATAAAAGGTGGGCTAATGTTGAATACTGGCAAGCGATTAAAAGAAGAGCCCCTGCATATACTGGTCAGAAATATCTTAAAGGTATAGATATGTTTAAGAATGAGAATGGAGAAATAGTAAATGTTCCTGAGGATAGACGGATCCATAGAGTTCTATGGCTCAGAACTTTAGAGATTGCATTTTTTGTTACAGTATTTTGTTTTTTAATGGCATATCCAATTGCTCATTTGTTAGCTACTTTACCCATGAAGTATAGCAACCTACTAATGATCTGTGTACTTCTTCCATTCTGGACATCATTACTTGTAAGAACTGCTAGTTGGATGATTTTGTTGCAACAACAGGGTCTGGTTAATGATTTCTTTGTTGGGATAGGATTGGTGGCTGATGATAATAGGCCTGAAATGATGTTTAATAAAACAGGTAGCTATGTTGCAATGACACAGATTTTGTTACCTTTTATGGTTTTGCCACTTTATAGCGTAATGAAAACTATTTCCCCAAGCTTAATGAGAGCTGGAAAGTCTTTAGGTGGAACACCTTTTGTAGCTTTTTGGAAAGTTTATTTCCCATTAACTATTCCTGGTATTGGAGCCGGTTGTTTATTAGTCTTCATATTGGCTATAGGCTATTATATTACCCCTGCTTTGGTTGGAGGAGCTTCTGGTACGTTAATCAGTAATCAAATTGCATTTCACATGAAGAGTACGCTTGATTGGAGCTTTGCCTCGGCAATGGGTTTAATGCTATTGACTGGAGTTTTAGCAATTTACTGGGTGTATAATAAATTAGTTGGGATAGATAATATAAAATTAGGATAAAAGAATGGCTTTACCAAAATATACAGAACCACATTATAGAATTTGGCATTATGTTTATTTAATAATTTGTGGAGCAGTTTTCTTTTTTCTTATAGCTCCATTGTTTGTGATTTTTCCATTATCATTTAATGCTGAAGAATTTTTAGTTTTTTCTGATGGAATGAAAAGTCTGGATCCTGATGCTTTTTCACTAAGATGGTATAAGGATATGATTTATGGAACTAAAAATCCTTGGGGGTTAGCAACAAAAAATAGTTTTATCATTGCAACTTTTGCAACAATTGGTTCAGTTATTTTGGGAACTGTTGCTGCTTTGGGTTTAAGCAGCAGACACATGCCTTATAAGGGCTTAATTATGGCAGTTTTAATATCTCCAATGATTGTTCCATTAATTATTTCTGGTGTAGCAATATTTTTCTTTATGGCTAAAGCAGGTTTGGCCGCAACTCACTTAGGTATAATCCTTGCACATATTATATTAGGCACACCATTTGTAGTAATAACTGTTACTGCTACTTTATCTGGATTTGATCATAGTGTAACAAGAGCTGCGGCAAGTCTTGGCAGTAATCCAGTTAATACTTTTATGAAAATTACTTTACCTTTAATTCTACCCGGAGTGATATCTGGTGGATTATTTGCTTTTGTAACTTCATTTGATGAAGTTGTGGTGGTATTATTCTTAGCTGGTTTAGAAAACACCACGATCCCTATTCAAATGTGGACAGGTTTAAGAGAACAGTTGAGCCCAACCATTCTTGCCGTTGCAACTTGTCTAATTATTTTATCAACATTAATATTGGTTACCGCCGAGCTCTTAAGAAGAAGATCTGAAAGACTCAGGGGTATTAACAGATAGTAAGATCACTTCATGAAGATTAAGAATGTAGTAGTGATTGGTTCAGGAACAATGGGAAGTGGGATAGCTGCTCATTTATGTAACGCAAATATTCCAGTTACTTTACTAGATTTAAAAACTGAAATTAGTGAAAAAGCAAGAGATAGAATTCATAAATCTAGACCACCTTTATTAATTGATAAAACAAAAATTAATAATATTAAAGTTGGAAATATAGATGATAATTTTGACGTAGTTAAGAACGCTGATTGGGTTGTTGAGGCAGTTGTGGAAAGAATTGATATTAAGCACCAAATTTATGAAAAAATTTTTAAAGCAAGAAAAGAAGGAGCGATTGTTTCTTCAAATACGTCATCTATTCCAATTAAAGTTCTATCAGAACACTTAACTGATAAAGAGAAAAAAGATTTTTGTATTACTCATTTTTTTAACCCTGTAAGATATATGGGCCTTTTAGAAATTGTTAAAAATGAAAATAACGATCTTAATAAAATCAATGAATTAAAAGAATTTTGTGAAACAGAGCTGGGTAAAGGTGCAATTGTCTGTAATGATACACCTGGTTTTTTAGGTAACAGGGTAGGTGTCTATGCCATGCAAATAGCTATGACTGAAGCTTTTAAAATGAAGTTGTCAGTAGAAGAAGCAGATGCAATTTTTGGAAGACCAATGGGAATTCCAAAAACAGGAGTATTTGGTTTATACGATTTAATTGGTATTGACTTAATGGCTGATGTTTTAAAAAGTTTTATTAAAGAGTTACCTGAGACAGATAAATTTCACGAAGTTGCAAAAGAAATTCCATTAGTGAAAAAATTAATTGAAACTGGCTACACTGGAAGAAAAGGTAAAGGTGGATTTTATAGAATGAACAAAACCGGGACTACCAAAGTTATGGAAGCTATTAATCTTGAGACCGGAGTTTATTCACCTACTCAAAAGATCGATTTGAAATCAGATAAAGTTGATCTAAGAAGACTAATTGATAGAAAAGATAAATATGGTGAATATGCTAGGTCTGTAATATCTAAGATAATTAAATATGCATCTTCATTAGTTCCTGGAATTACTAAGGAATTTAATGATATTGATGAAGCAATGAGGCTCGGCTTCAACTGGGCTAAGGGTCCTTTCGAAATGCTTGAAGAAATTGGAGTTAAAAATTTCTTTGATAAAATAGATGATTTTAGTGGGAATAATTTCTTGGAAAATTTATCTAAAACTCAAAATGAGGATTTTTATGGTGAAAGACAAAAATATACAAATATTGAAACTTTAGGAAAAGCTAAGAAGACTGCCTCAAGTTTGGATGGAAATGATTCAGCAAAAATTTATAAGTTCAGTGACTATAACATTGTTGAGTTTACCACTAAAGCTAATGCTCTAGATTATGACTCAATGGATGCTTTAAAAAAAGCAACTGACAAACCTCTGATAATAATTAATGAAAGCATGCAATTCTCTGCTGGTGTTAATTTAACTTACACAATGCAATTTGCTAATAAAAAAGATTTTAAATCAATTGAAAAATTCATCAAATATTTCCAGGAAACATGTAAGCATTTAAAATATTCTAAATATCCAGTAATTTCAGCTCCTTCAGGTTTAACATTGGGTGGTGGATTTGAAGTAATGGTTCAAAGTAATTTTGTTGCCTCACACACAAATATAGTAGTTGGATTAGTTGAAACTATTGTAGGTTTGATCCCTGCAGGTGGAGGATGTAAGGAAATGTTAGCTAGATGGCTAAATACCGATGAAGCGAAAAAAGATCCTAACTTCGCTCCACTAAAAGTTTTTGATATCATTGGATATGGAAAAACAGCTACCTCACCAGTTGAAGCTGAACCTTTGAAATATTTGAGACCTACTGATAAAAAAATTATGAATAGGAATAGTTTATTAGAAGTTTCAAAGAAAATTCTTGATGAAAATAAAGATTTTAAACCACCTAAAGAACATAAATTCAATCTACCAGGAAAAGCAGTAAGAGAAGCGATGGATAAAATTTTAGCAAAACTTTATAACGATAAAGTAATATTAGAACATGGAGTTGAAGTTGCAAAAGAGCTAGCTCATGTTTTGAGTGGAGGTGATACTACAATCGACAAAACATTAACTGAAGATGATTTATTTAAATTAGAGCTTGATGCTTTTATGAGGTTAATTGAAACTCAAAAAACTCAAGACAGAATAAAACACACTCTTACGACAGGCAAACCTCTAGTCAACTAACATTCTTAAAGAAATTATAAAGTCAGGTCTTAATACGTATTGTGATTTATCTAAATATTTTATTTTTTCTAAAGCTTCAAATCCATAAATTACCTTTCCTATTGGTGTATATTCGGTTTCATACAATGGCTCATCTTTGAGAAGTATAAAAAATTGACTATCTTCAGTGTTATATTTTTGACTTCTAGCAAAACCAACACTACCTTTATCGAAGTTGAATGGAGTATCTACTTCAGAATTGATTGTCCCTAATCCAGATTTTCCACTTCCAATTTTTCCATAATCTAAATTCCCCTTTTTTCCAAACTGTAAATCCCCAGCCTGAACAAGTGTATTTTTAATTACCCTGTGAAATGCAACATCATCATAGGATTTAGTATTAATTAATTGTTTGAATCTTTTAACAGCATTAGGTGAAATTTCAGGATAAAGTTGAATTATCACATTTCCACAGGTGATATTCAATATTGCAATATTTTTTGGATTATCAAAAGTAATCTTTAGGGGGTCATAATTTTTTACAAACAAACATTTATCTTTAATCAAAAAAAAAGAACCAAAAAAAAATATAGCTAAAGTAATTATAAATATAAAAATTACTTTTTCGGATTTTGATGCCTTAATTTTTTTGATCATAAAACAAAATTTTCATCTATTTTTAAAAGATTAGCTTTAATAAACTGAATTTTCTTTTCTAAAATTGGATCAAGCCTATCTAAATCTAATCCAATCATTAAATGAGAAAATACCTCAGCCATATCCTCTGATGCAGTTGATCTTGAATATTCAGTTAAAAAACCATCAGTATTTTTGTAAGTATCTAATCCTAATTTATCAGTACATGTAGAACACTCTGCATATTTAAAACTACTGTTATTGTAGCTAGACCAGATTTTTTCATCAAATATTTCTTTAAAACTATCGTTTATAATATGAAATACTTCATGATGTATTACTCTTTCAAAATAGTCCTCATTAAATTTGATATCTAATATCATGGTTTTCATTATATGGTCTGGGATCCCAGCTGTATTTATTCCTGATATAGATAAGTCTTCACACAAAACAATATATTTAAGATTAATTTTTTTTAAAAATTTATGACTATATCTATTTAAATTTTTTTGAATTATTTTGTATTTTTGATCGACAATTTTTTTTTCAGAGCTGTAACAATTTATGTTTTTTTCAACACCAAGAGTAAAAGGTTGCTTGGCATACAAGTACCTTAGCTTATTTGGAGTTTTAATATCATAAACTTCTAAATTGGGAATTTTTATAAGGTTATAAATAGTATCAGCCTGAGTTTGAGTAAAAAAAAATAAAGATAGTATAATTAATCTAATTAAGCTCATAAATTTACTCATAGAAGATATTCCAATTTAGATGAATGTGATACAGTTTACTGTGAAAAAAAAAAGAAATAAAGATCCAATCCAACCTGTCAGCGGTACTAAGGTCCCAAGGTTTGCTGGACCTTCAACTTTTGCAAGATTACCCGAATTAAGAGATGTTGAATATTGTGATGTAGCTATTGTAGGAATACCTTTTGATGCCGGTACAAGTTATCGACCAGGAGCAAGATTTGGACCTCAAAGCATAAGACAAGCTTCAAGACATTTAAGGACAAATTACCATCCAAGTTATGATGTTGAGCCTTTTAAAGTTCAACAAGTTGCTGATGCAGGTGATATTACTTGCAACCCATTTAATATAAATGAAGCCATTAAGCAAATTGAGGAAGGTGCCTCGGAACTACTTAAAAAAACTGGTGGTATAATAAGCTTAGGAGGAGACCATACGATTGCATTTCCTTTATTAAAAGCAGTAAATAAAATTAATAATGGTCCAGTTGCTTTAGTTCATTTCGATGCACATCTTGATACTTGGGACACTTATTTTGGTGCACCTTATACGCATGGGACACCTTTTAGAAGAGCACGAGAAGAAAATTTATTTTTGGATGATGCCTCTATGCATGTAGGTATTAGAGGTCCACTTTATAGTAGAGAAGATCTTAAAAATGACGAAAGTTTTGGATTTAAGATAATTCATTGTGATGAATTTCAAACTGAAGGCACTGATAAAATTTCAGAGAGAATTAAAAAAAGAGTAGGAAATAATCCATTATACTTATCAATTGACATAGATGTTTTAGATCCTGCTTTTGCACCTGGCACAGGCACACCTGAAATAGCCGGTATGACTACTAGGGAAATGGTTAATGTAATTAGAGGTCTATCAGGTATGAATTTAATCTCTGCAGATGTTGTAGAGGTATCCCCGGCATATGATCACGCTGAGGTAACATCACTCGCAGCCGCTACTATAGTTTATGAATTAACAAATCTATTTGCAAAAAAGTAAAGAAAGGTTAGGAGTATTTAATGGAAGATAAAAAAAATTTTTATATCAATGGAAAATGGGTATCACCAAAAAGTAAAGAGGAAATCAAAGTAATTAATCCTTCAACTGAAGAAAAGTGTGCCGTCATAACATTAGGCAACAAAGATGACGTAAATGATGCTGTGATTGCTGCTAAAAAAGCTTACAATACATGGGCATTTTCATCAAAAGATGAGAGAATAAGATTATTAGAAAAACTTTACGAAAATTATAAGAAAAGATGGGCAGACATTGCAAGTGCAATTACAACTGAGATGGGAGCACCAAAAGATTTTGCAACAAAACTTCAAGCTGGAACAGGTGCTGCTCATCTGAAATCATTTATAAGATATTTAAAAAATTTTGAATTTGAAAAACCATTGGGAGAACATGCGCCTAATCAAAGACTTATTTATGAACCCAAGGGTGTATGTGCATTAATTACCCCATGGAATTGGCCAATGAACCAGGTTTGTTTAAAAGTAATGCCTGCAATAGCATCTGGGTGTACCATGGTTTTAAAACCATCAGAATTAGCTCCATTATCATCAATGATACTTGCTGAGCTTATTGATGAGACTAAAATTCCAGCAGGTGTGTTTAATTTAATTAATGGTGATGGCGCAACAACAGGGGATGCATTAACAAGTCATCCTGATGTAAATATGATTTCATTTACTGGATCAACTAGAGCTGGAGCATTAATTTCTCAAAATGCTGCAAAAGATTTTAAAAGAGTGAGTTTAGAACTTGGTGGAAAAGGGGCAAATATAATATTTAAAGATGCTGATCCAGATGCAATAGAAAGAGGTGCTTTGAGATGTTTTAGAAATTCAGGCCAGTCATGTAATGCACCTACAAGGATGCTAGTTGAAAAATCAATGTATAATGACGCTGTTAAAAGATTAAAAAAGTACACAGAAAATTTTGAGGTCGGTGATCCAAAAAAGGAAGGAGAGCATATAGGCCCAGTTATTTCTGAAACCCAATACAATAAGATACAAACTTTAATTAAAAAGGGTATTGAAGAAGGAGCTAAATTAGTAGCAGGCGGTCCAGGTAAACCAGATGGATTAGAAAAAGGTTATTTTGTAAAACCTACTGTATTTGCTGATGTAAATAATAAAATGGCAATAGCAAGAACAGAAATATTTGGCCCAGTTTTATCTGTAATGCCTTTTGAAACAGAAGAAGAAGCTATTGAAATTGCAAATGATACTCCCTACGGGTTAACAAACTACATTCAAACTAAAGATAAAGAAAAAGTAAAGAGAGTTGCCAGAAAACTTAGATCAGGAATGGTTGATGTCAATGGTGCTGGTATTGCTGTTGACGCACCTTTTGGGGGATTTAAACATTCTGGCATTGGTAGAGAGGCCGGGAAACATGGTCTTGAAGAGTTTTTAGAGGTTAAATCTGTGGGAGGATGGAGTTAGTTAAGAGTAGAGTTTTTTTTAATTCCCTCAAGAAATTTCAAACATTTTTTAAGTTCTTTAAGTTCAATGAATTCATCAACTTTGTGAGCCTGTTCTATACAACCTGGGCCACAAACAACAGTACTGATACCGATTTCTTGAAATAATCCTGCTTCAGTTCCAAAGGACACAACTTCTCTAGAATTATCACCAGTTAAACTTGACACCAATTCACATGCCTCTGAATTTTCTATACGATCAAAACCTGTAACTTCCCCTATTATTTCCTTTGTTATTTTTGAATTAGGAAAAACCTTTTTCATTTCTGTTAATAAAACTTCATTGGCATATTTATCTATTTGTTGATTTAAAAAGACACCATCTTCTTTAACAACTGGTCTCATCTCCCATTCAACACGACATTTATCAGCTATTACATTATGAGCTATTCCCCCAAATATACCTCCAACTTGCAATGTTGAAAAAGGAGGATCAAATATTGAGTCTTTAGGTGCTCTTTTTTTTAATTCTTCTCTGAGCTCTATTAATTTATTTGCATATTTTGACGCGAATTCGACAGCGCTAACACCTTTGTGTGGCATCGAGCTATGTCCAGCTAATCCCTCAAAATAAGTAGTATATTCGTAGCAACCTTTATGTGCGTCTATGATTTTCATTTTTGTAGGTTCACCTACAATACAAATTCCATTTTGAATTTTTCTTTTTTTAAGTTCTTCAATCAATATAGGAGCACCCAAGCATGCAGTTTCCTCATCAAAAGTAAAAGAAAAATGAATGTCTCTATTTAGATCAACTTTAGAAAAAATTGGAGCAAACGCTAAAGTGCACGCAATAAATCCCTTCATATCACAGGAACCTCTTCCATAAAGTTTATCTTTTTTAATTGTTGCTTTAAAAGGGTCTGTGCTCCAATTCTTTGAAACAGGGACTGTATCAGTATGACCAGATAAAATTATTGGCTTAACTCCATTTGATTTTTTTGCTTTGATTGTTGCAAAAAGATTTACTCTTTTTTTTTCACCATCATACGTTTTAAATGACGTAGCACCTAAATCATTAAGATATTTTTCACAATAATTAATTAAATCATTGTTATCCTCTCCTGAAATAGTTTTAAATCCAATTAAATCAGATAAAATCTTAATAGAACTCTTGTATAATTTCTCTAAATTTACTTCTGTACTCATTGGTAATAATTAATATAAATATCACATTTATGAAAGAACAAATTACTTACGACATATTTGAAAAAATAGATATTAGACTTGGGACAGTACTTTCAGTCAAAAAAAATGAAAAAGCTAGAAAACCATCTTTAGTTGTTGAAGTCGATTTTGGAAAAAAAATAGGTGTTAAAACATCGTCAGCTCAAATTACTCATTTTTACAATAAAGAGAATTTGGTTGGCAAACAAGTGATTGGTGTTTGTAATTTTCCAGAAAAAAATATTGCAGGTGTAAAATCTCAATTTTTACTTTTGGGTTCAATAGATCCTGATGGAAAAGTAACATTAGTACATCCCTCACAAAAAGCAGAAAATGGTTTACCTATAGCATAAGTATGCATCCAGAATTTTTATCTATGGCACTCTTTTGGATTGTAGCTGCTTATACACCAGGACCAAATAACGTTGTTGCATCTTATTCTGGTTTTAACTTTGGAATAAGAAAAACAATCCCACACATTATTGGAGTTACTTTTGGATTTACTTCAGTGGTTTTTGCTTTGACAATTGGCTTAGTTAACGTTTTTAAATTATTTCCAATTATTCAAACTATTTTAAAATATTTAGGTAGTTTATTTCTAATATATCTAGCCTATAAGATTAGTTTTTCAAAACCTTCTGACGAGAAAAAAAATGAAAATCCAATTTCTTTTTTGGATACCTTTATTTTTCAATTTTTGAATCCCAAAGGTGTTTTGATTGGAATTATCATAGTTTCAACATATGTTGAATATGGAGAAAATTATCTTGATTATGCGACTCAAGTTGTTTTATTTGCTTTTATAGTGTCTTTATCAAGTATTACCTTTTGGACATTTGTCGGCAAATATCTTAGAAAATTTGCGACAAATGAGAAATTTATTAAATACTTTAATTATGTTATGTCGGGGCTTCTTCTTTTGAGCATAATTACATTTTATATATAAGATATGAAACCTGGAAATAAAAATTCTTACAAATCATTATCCGACCTAGATGTTAACGGAAAAAATTTTAAATATTACTCATTAAAAAAAGCTGAGTTAAATGGGTTACAAGGTATTTCAAAATTACCAAAGTCGTTAAAAGTTTTACTAGAAAACCTACTTAGATATGAAGATGATGTATCGGTTAATAAAAATCAAATAGAAGCAATCAAAAAGTGGCTTGATACCAGAAAATCAAAAACTGAAATAGCTTACAGACCAGCTAGAGTTTTGCTCCAAGATTATACAGGAATACCAGCAGTGGCGGATTTAGCTGCAATGAGAGAAGCTGTAAAAGAGAAAAATAAAGATCCAAATACAATTAATCCCTTGTCAGCAGTTGATTTAGTTATTGATCACTCAGTTCAAGTTGATCAATCGGCAAAAAAAGATTCATTTGAAAAGAATGTAGATATTGAATTTAAAAGAAATGGCGAAAGATATTCTTTTTTAAAATGGGGTCAAAGTGCTTTTAATAACTTTAGAATTGTTCCACCAGGAACTGGAATCTGTCACCAAGTTAATTTAGAATATTTATCAAAAGTAGTTTGGTCTGAGGAATATGAAGATGAAAAATATTTGTTTCCCGATACTCTTGTTGGAACAGATAGTCACACAACAATGGTCAATGGTTTATCAGTTTTAGGATGGGGCGTTGGTGGAATTGAAGCCGAGGCAGGTATGCTAGGACAACCTATTTCAATGTTAATTCCTGAAGTTATTGGATTTGAGGTAACAAAAAAAATGCCAGAGGGTACAACTGCAACAGACTTAGTTTTAACAATTGTAAAAATGCTTAGAGACAAAGGAGTAGTTGGTAAATTTGTTGAATT
This sequence comes from Pelagibacterales bacterium SAG-MED38, assembly GCA_014653585.1. The sequence goes on from JACWEH010000014.1 coordinate 11,343, forward strand.
TTACGGTGAGGGATTAAAAAATTTAACTTTAGCAGATAGAGCAACAATTGCTAATATGGCTCCTGAATATGGTGCTACTTGCGGTTTTTTTCCGATAGATGAAGAAACTTTAAAATATTTAAAATTTTCTGGAAGAGATAAAGAAACAGTAGAAATAGTTGAAAAATATGCAAAAGAACAAGGTCTTTGGGCAAGCAATGAAATTGAATTTAGTGACAAGATCTCATTGGATATGTCAACTGTGGTTCCAACTATATCAGGTCCTAAAAGACCACAAGATAAAGTTCTTTTAACTGACGCATCAAGTAACTTTAAAAAGGTATTTAAAGAAGCTACAGATAGAAAAGATTATAAAATTTCAAAGGTAAAAAATACAGATTATGTAATTAAGGATGGCTCAATATTAATTGCAGCAATTACATCATGCACTAACACTTCAAATCCCAATGTTCTTATTGGAGCTGGACTACTTGCAAAAAAAGCTGTTGAGTTAGGCTTAAATGTTAAACCATGGGTTAAAACATCTTTAGCTCCAGGATCAAAAGTGGTTACTGATTATTTAGAGAAAGCAGGTTTAAATATTTACTTAGATCAATTAGGATTTAATTTAGTTGGTTATGGTTGTACAACTTGTATAGGTAATTCAGGTCCGTTGGCAGAAAATATAGTTGATGCTATTCAAAAAGAAAATTTATATGCAGTTTCAGTTTTGTCAGGTAACAGAAACTTTGAAGGAAGAATTTCACCTCATATAAAAGCGAATTACTTAGCCTCTCCTCCACTTGTAGTAGCCTATGCGCTTGCTGGTCATATGGAATTTGATTTATTTAAAGACTCATTTGGAAAAGATAAAGACGGCAAAGATGTATTTTTAAAAGATATTTGGCCATCAAATAAAGAAATAGAGTATACTTTAAAGAATTCTCTTAGCGCAGATATGTTTGTTAAACGATATTCAAATGTTTCCAAGGGACCGAAACAATGGCAAGAAATCAAAACAGAAAAGAGTAGTATTTATAGTTGGGATGAAAATTCTACTTATGTAAAAAAACCTCCATTTTTTGAAAATCTTAGTGATGAGCCAGAGGGTTTTAAAGAAATTAAAAATGCAAGACCATTACTGATATTGGGAGACATGGTTACGACAGATCATATTTCTCCAGCTGGCAATATTCAAAAAGATAGTCCAACGGGTGAGTATTTTATGAATTATCAGATTCTTCCTAAGGATTATAATTCTTATGGCTCAAGACGTGGAAATCACGAGGTGATGATGAGAGGTACATTTGCAAATATTAGAATTAAAAATGAAATGGCCCAAGGAACTGAAGGTGGTTTCACAAAATTATACCCTGAGGAAAAAGTTATGTCGGTTTATGATGCAGTAGTGGAGTATAAAAAAAGAGGAACTGATTTAGTTGTAATTGGTGGTAAAGAGTATGGCACTGGCTCTTCTCGTGATTGGGCCGCAAAAGGAACTAAATTACTAGGTGTTAAGGTAGTAATTGCAGAGAGTTTTGAGAGAATACACAGATCTAACTTAATTGGGATGGGAATATTGCCATTACAATTCACCGAAAATATGAACAGAAAAAATTTAAACTTATCAGGATCTGAATTGATTAGTGTAGTGGATATTGAAAAAGGAATTAATCCATCTGATAAAATAAAAGTTGAGATCAAATATGCATCTGGTGATGTTAAAATAATAGATATCCTATGTAGAATTGATACAAAAAATGAATTGGAGTATTATAAAAATGGTGGAATACTTCAATATGTTTTGAGAAATATGATTTAGATATGGATGAGGATATATCAATAATAAATACAAACACGAGAAATGAAAAAATAAAAAATTTTTTTTTTCAAAATAAAAAAAGAATAATTTTTGGATTAATTGTAATTATTATACTTTTAATTAGTTATTTTGGTTTTGGGGAATATCAAGATAGAAAAAAAGTAAAAATATCTGACTCTTTTAATTCAATAACGATTAATTATTCTAAGAATAATAAGGAAAAAACAGCCAAAGATTTAATAAAATTGGTTAATGAAAAAAATTCAACTTATTCATTATTGTCTTTATATTTTATTATAGATAACGAATTAATTAATGAGAAAAACACAATCAATGAATTATTTGACGTTGTTATTAATGAAATCTCGTTAGATGATGAGGTAAAAAACCTAAATATTTACAAAAAAGCACTTTATAATGCAAATGACAGCAGTGAAAACGATCTTTTAGAAATATTAAATCCTTTAATAAAATCAGAAAGTGTTTGGAAATCTCATGCTTTATACTTAATGGCAGAATTTTTTTACTCAAAAAATGAAATGCAAAAATCGAAAGAATTTTTTATTCAAATCGTAAGTTTAGAAAATGCTAACAAAGAAATTAAATTAGAGGCTCAAAAAAGACTTAATCGAGATTTAAGTGAATAAGATTTTTCAATCACTATTAATAATTATTTTTTTTTCAGGTTGTTCTCTAAACAAAAGTTCAAAGTTTTGGACCTCGGAAACTATTAAAGAAATAGAGGAAAAAAAATTTGAAAAAATTTTTGACGATCCAACAACCTTAAGCCAAGAATTAAATATAAATATTAGTTTAAATCTTAGTGAAGGTTTTATAAAAAATAATCTATCAAAAAAATTTACTAATAACGATGGAAAAGTTAATTTTGACGGATCTTTAAAAAAATCATCAAAATATAAATTTTCAAAAATTAAGAATTTTTATCAATCAGAGCCAACTATATTATTTAATAAAGATAATATAATTTTCTTTGATGATAGAGGCACAGTTCTACAGTTTGACAAACGATCTAAATTAATATGGAAAAAAAATTATTATACAAAGTCAGAGAAAAAATCTTCTCCAATTTTACAGTTTGCAAGCAATAAAAAATTTTTGATAGTTGCAGATAATCTATCAAAATATTACATGTTAAATTTAGAAACTGGAGACTTAGTTTGGTCTGAAAAAAACTCAGCTCCCTTTAATTCTCAAATAAAGATTTATAAGGATCGTTTTTTTTTAATTGATTTTACTAATACACTTAGATGTTATTCTTTAAAGAATGGAGAGGAACTTTGGAATTTTCAAACAGAGTCAGCATTAATAAGATCTCAAAAAAGATTATCAATGGTGATTGTGGAAGATATGGTTTATTTTAACAATTCTTTAGGTGACATAAGTGCAGTTAGAATAAATGATGGTGAATTAATTTGGCAGTTACCAACCCAGAGTAATATTATTTATGAGTCATCTTTTTCTCTTGAGACATCAGATATTATAAGTGATGGGAAAGATTTATTTTTTTCTAACAATAAAAATCAATTTTTTTCTATTGATATCAAATCAGGTAGCTTTAATTGGGAGAATAGAGTAAATTCATATTTAAGACCAACCTTAATTGATAATTTCATAATTACAGTTTCCTTAGAAGGTTATTTAATAGTGATAGATAAAATTACAGGAAATATTATAAAGGTCACTGATATCTTTAATTATTTTAAACCAAAAAAAAGAAAAGACATTTTACCCACAGGATTCATTGTCGGTTTAAAAAATATATATTTATCTACAAATATAGGAAGATTATTAGTAATTGATATAAAATCTGGTAAAACCATTTCAATATTAAAAATTGACAAGGATAAAATTTCACGTCCTTTTGTTTCTAATCAAAATCTATATTTAGTAAAAGATAATGCTATAATTAAATTAAATTAATGTTTTTGAAATTATTAGATAAGCTTGGTAGAAAAAAAGTTGTTTTAGATAGAGGACCTTCGCATCCAAGATTTGATTTGGCAAAACCTTGGATGAATAGATATTATTTAATTTTCAGACATAGACCAAAATGGTTTCCGTTTAATATACTTATTCATGAAATGTTAGCTGATGATCATGGTGAGGGAGTGCATAATCATCTTTTTCCATACATTACAATTGTGATAAGAGACGGTTATTGGGAAACAACTAGAAAAGGAAAATTTTGGAGAAGGCCAGGTTATATTGGATTTAGATCTGCTAATGCACATCACAGAGTTGATTTAGAGCCTGGAACTAAACCAGTGACTATTTTTATTTCAGGCCCATTTGGTTTTAGAAAAGGTCCAAGATCAGAATATGGTATTGATTTTAAATCAAAAAAAAATTGATGTCCATATCTCTTGAGGAAAAATTTAAATCATTTTGTAATTCAAAAAATTTAGAAATCAATCAAAATCAAATAACAACAATTAAAATACTTGATGATTTTTATAATAACAATTTTCATTTTTCTATCTTTAATTTTTTTAAAAAAAAAAATTTAAAAAAAGGATTTTATCTTCATGGAGGTGTTGGTGTTGGAAAAACAATGATTTTAGACTTTTTTTATGATCTTATCTCTGAAAAAAAAATAAGACTTCACTTTAATGAGTTTATGTTAAATTTTCATAATTTTGCTCATGAAAATAAAAATAAGGCAGATGAAAATATTGTAAATTTATTTGTTAAAAATCTAAAATCAAAAGTTTCTTTAATTTATTTTGACGAGTTTCAAGTCACCAATATAGTAGATGCCATGATATTAGGTAAGCTCTTTGATAAAATATTTAGTGAGAATATAAAGATAATTATCACCTCTAATATCGCAATCTCAGAATTATATAAAGACGGTCTTCAACGGGATCAATTTAAACCTTTTATTGGAATTATGAAAAAAAAGACAGTCGAACATAAGCTTTTTATTGAAGATGATTATAGAAAATCAAAAGAAAATCAAAATGATAGATACTTCTTCCCACTAAACCAAGA
>JACWEH010000015.1 GCA_014653585.1 Pelagibacterales bacterium SAG-MED38
GTAGCCAAGCCAAAACCTGAATTACCATCTTTATTTTTAATTTTTATTAATAATTCGTTGGCAGTTGGTACTATAAAATGACTGACCCAATGAGGCTTAACTTCTTTAGGATTATTCAAAACATAAACCTCTAAGCTATCAATTAAATTACTACTTTTTGTCATACATAATAAGTTTGATTATATAATTTCTTTAGCATATACAGCAGAATGGCAATTTCAAATAATATAAGACCTGGTCGTCACTTTCTTCAAATACCAGGACCTACTAACGTCCCTGATAGAGTTTTAAGAGCTATGGATTATCCAACAATAGATCACAGAGGACCTGATTTTGCAGAATTAGGTTTAAGAGTTTTAGAAAGAATTAAATTAATTTTCAAAACTTCAGAACCAGTCATTATATTTCCAGCCTCCGGCACAGGTGCATGGGAAGCAGCTATAGTAAATACACTAAGCGCAGGAGATAAAATTTTAATGTTCGAAACAGGACACTTCTCAACTCTTTGGTGGGATATTGCGCAAAAATTTAAAATTGAAGTTGACTTTGTCAAAGGTGATTGGAGAACTGGTGTAGATCCAAACATTGTTGAAAAAAAATTAAAAGAAGATACTGGTAAAAAAATAAAAGCAGTATGTGCAGTTCACAATGAAACTTCTACTGGTGTGACAAGTAGAATTGGAGAAATAAGAAAAGCTATGGATAATGCTGACCATCCTGCATTGTTATTTGTTGATACTATATCATCACTTGGATCAATTGATTATAAACATGAAGAGTGGAAAGTTGACGTAACAGTTGGAGGGTACAGAAATAAGATCCCTGTATATGTAACATGCGCTTATTACAGAGACGGTAAAGATGAAAAAGAACTTAGAGAAGAATTACAAAAATTAATTAAAATTGGTCATCAAAGCTTTAAAGTTAAAGTGGGTGGATTAAGTATTAAAGAAGACGCAAAAAGATTAGAAATAATTCGGCAAGAAATTGGGAGTGATAAAGACTTGATGATTGATGTTAATAGAGCATGGGACCTAAAGACAGCTATTGAGGGAGTAAAGGAATTTGAAAGATTTAATCCAACTTGGATAGAAGAGCCAGTAAGATGGGAAGATGATAGAAGAAATTTAAAACTTTTATCACAACAAACAAAAATTCCTTTATCAGGTGGAGAGAGTGAAATTACAATTTTCGGATGTAGATCTATGGTAGAGGAAAATGCAATTCAAATTTTGCAATTTGATTGTACTATGTTTGGAGGTTTCACTAATGGTAAAAAACTATCTGCTTTATGTGAGTTAAATCATTTAGATATTGCTCCACATCATGATTGTTATATTCACGCCCCATTAGTTGCATCATCTCCATCAGGAAGAATTGTTGAGTCATTCGATGATGAAAGAGATCCACTTCAAGCAGAATTATTTGATAATCCACATAAAATGAGTAATGGGTGGATATATTTAAATGAAAATCCTGGTTTAGGATTAGAGATTTCTGAAACCGCGTTAAAAAAGTTCGGTAAATTAGTTTACAAAAACAAATAAACCTTTAATTTTAATTCATGCGGTTTAATTCAGAACAAATACAAAAAATTGGTAAAGAAATAACCGATAAAGTTGAAGGTAAAACTTTGTTCGATGAATTTTCACGAGGAAGATACAGTACTGATGCATCGGTTTACCAGATTAAACCTCTTGGGGTAGTTCTTCCAAAAGATACTAATGATGTTCTAAATATAATGGACTATTCTCAAAAAAATTCTATTCCTTTATTGGCTAGAGGTGGTGGTAGTTCACAATGTGGTCAGACTGTAGGTGAAAGTTTAGTCCTGGATTATTCAAAGCACCAAAACAAAATTTTAGAACTTAATGTTGAAGAAAAATATGTATGGGTTCAGCCTGGTGTTGTATTGGATCATTTAAATTCATATTTAAAACCCTATGGTTTATGGTTTCCAGTAGATGTATCTACAAGTAGCAGAGCAACTATTGGAGGTATGTCAGCAAATAATTCGTGTGGATCAAGATCTTTGTATTATGGAAACATGGTTCACAACGTATTAGCAATTGAGGCTATTTTAGATGATGGCTCTTTACATACATTTAATGAAATTAATAAAAATTATCTTGCAACAACTAATAACCAAGATCGTTTTTATAAAATTATTGATAAGTTTTTACATTTAAGACAAAAAGTAAGTAAAGACATTGATGATAATTGGCCAACTACTCAAAGAAGAGTTGGTGGATACAATATCGACTTAATAGATCCAAAGGGATTTAATTCATCTCATCTTTTAGTTGGTTCAGAGGGAACGTTAACTCTTTTTAATAAAATAAAATTAAAATTATCTGATATTCCTAAAAATAAAATATTAGGTGTGTGTTATTTTGATAATTTTCACCAAGCAATGGAGTTAACTAAAGAGATTGTAAAATTAAAACCTACTTGTGTTGAATTAATGGATCAAAATTTGTTAAATCTAGCAAAAGAAATTCCAATGTACGCAGGTGGAATTAAGAAATATATTAAGGGTAATCCAGCAGCTGTTTTAATGGTTGAATTTATAGACACTGACAAAAGTGTTTATGAAAAAAAGATAAAGGATCTTGAATATTTAGTTTTAAATCAAAATAAAAAAAATCAATTTTCTTATTTTACTGACCTGTCTGAACAAAAAGAAGTTTTTGAAATTAGAAAAGCTGGATTAAATATCTTAATGTCAATGAAGGGTGATAAAAAGCCAGTAGCATTTATTGAGGATTGTGCGGTATCCTTAGATCACTTGGCAGAATACACATCAAGATTAAATGAAATATTCAAAAAATATAATACTAGTGGAATGTTTTATGCTCATGCATCGGTAGGAACACTTCACGTGAGACCAGTTTTGAACATGAAGTCTGACCAGGACATTAAAAATATGAGATCTATTTCTGAAGAGGCTTTTGAAATGGTAAAAGATTATAAAGGTTCTCATTCTGGTGAACATGGGGATGGGATAGTTAGATCAGAATTCCACGAAATGATGTTTGGAAAAAATATTACCAATGCATTTGAGGAAATTAAAGATACTTTTGATAATAAAAATTTATTAAATCCGGGTAAAATTGTTAGGCCTTTTAAATCAAATGATAGATCATTGATGAGGTACAAATCAGATTATCAAACAGAAAATATAAGCACACATTATGATTGGTCCAATTGGGGTCAATTTTCTGATGCTATTGAAATGTGTAATAATAATGGTGCATGTAGAAAATTAGACTCAGGTGTAATGTGTCCCTCATATAGAGTTACAAAAGAAGAAAAAGATTTAGTTAGAGGAAGAGCAAATACTCTTAGACTAGCACTGTCTAATCAGTTGCCTGAGGGATCTTTTGCATCAAAAGAGATGTATGAAACAATGGAGCTCTGTGTAAGTTGTAAAGCTTGTCAAAGAGAATGTCCAATGTCTGTTGATATGGCCAAAATGAAAAGTGAATTTTTATCACATTATTACAAAAAATTTAGCATGAGAATAAAAGATAGAATTATCTCAGATATGCCAAAACTAATTTGGTTATATAAAATTGTGAATCCAATAATCAATAAGATTAAGAATTATCCACTTGTATCTAATATTATTAGAAAATTTGGTTTTGCAACTGAAAGAAGTCTACCTGAGGTTCAAAATCAAAAAGCTTTAAAAGATATTTATCAAAATCAAGAAATTTCAGAAAATAAAGTTATTTTGTTCGCTGATACATTTAATATTAATTTTGAAAATGAAAATTTAGTCTACACAATTAAAGTGTTAAACAAATTTGGTTATCAAGCGATAATTCCAAGTTTTGGCGATGATAAATTAAAAAGACCTCTTTGTTGTGGCAGAACGTATATTTCTTATGGTCAATTAGATAAGGCTGCTGAGGAACTAAATAGGTTTAATAATTATATAATTAGAAATAATTATTTCGATTTACCGATTGTGGGAATTGAACCATCATGTTTGTTGACTTTTAGTGACGAGTATCAATCACTGAAAGGTGTAGAGAATAGGGATAAAATAAATAATAAATTCTATCTACTTGAAGAATTTATTTTAGAGCAAATTAAAAAAAATAAAAATGTAAAACCAAATATATTTAGTCAGAATGTTTTGATTCATGGACATTGTCATCAAAAATCTCAAGATAGAATGAAAGGACTTAAAAATCTTTTATCTGAATTAAATATTAACAATGAAATGATTGACTCGAGCTGTTGTGGAATGGCAGGGTCTTTTGGATATGATAGTAAAACTTATGAAACTTCAAAAAAAATGGCTAATCTTTCTTTAATACCTACGATTAATAGTAGTAACGAAAATGATTTTATAGTTGCAAATGGTACTAGTTGTAGACATCAGATTTCTGATTTATCAGATAAAAAAGGTAAGCATGTTTCAGAATTATTATTTAAGATTTTTGAGACAGTAAACTAAAGTATTATTTTCCTATTATAAAATTCATCTATCTGTTCATCTTTATAACCAAAATTTTTCATTATTGCTCTTGTATGCTCACCTAGATCTGGAGCACCTTTAGATTTTTCAGTTTTGCTTTTTGAAAATTTGATTGGCATTCCAATAGCTTTACTTGTGCCAGCCTTTTTATTATTTACCTCAATAATCATCTCTCTTTCGATGGTTTGTGGGTCTTTAAACATGTCTATTATTGAATTAATAGGTCCACAAGGTAAACCATTTTCATCAAAAATTTTTAACCATTCCTCGGATCTTTTTTTTATCAACTCATCATTTAATATTTCTACAAGCTCGTTTAAATTCTTTTTTCTGCTTGCATTAGATGAAAACTTTTCATTATCATTTAAATCTTCACGATTAATTGCTTTTAATAACATTAACCATGTATTTTGATTTGAGGCACCCACAGTTATCCATTTATCCTTAGTTTTAAACGCCTGATAAGGAGCAGTTAGAGGATGAGCAGATCCAAGTGGACCAGGAGATATACCAGTTGCACCAGCAATAGCTGATTGCCAATAAGTGTGTACAATTCCTGCCTCATATAAAGATGTATCTACTTTTTGACCTTCACCTGTTTTATCTCTATGAATTAAAGCTGCTAAAATACCACTTGCTGCAAGCAATCCAGCAGTAATATCTGTGAGAGGTGCACCGACTTTCATAGGTGGTTTATTTTTGTCCTCCCCAGTTATACTCATTAAGCCACTCATTCCTTGGGCAACTAAATCAAATCCACCTTTATCTGCATAAGGTCCTGTTCTACCATAACCAGAAATTTCGCATAAAATAATTTTAGGATTAATTTTAGATATTACATCATAACCAATACCTAATTTTTCCAATGTTCCTTTTCTAAAATTCTCTAAAACTACATCAGAATTTTTGACCATAGTCTTAAAAATTTCAATACCTTCCTTATCTTTTAAATTTAAGGCAATACCTTTTTTGTTTCTGTTCATCATCAGAAAAGCAGCTGACACACCATTTACATCAGGTGGAAGAAAATTTCTTGTGTCATCTCCTCCTGGTGTCTTCTCAATTTTTATAACCTCCGCACCAAGATCAGCTAATAAAAGACCACATGTTGGGCCAGCCATAATTTGGGCCATCTCTAAAACCCGAACGCCTTTTAATGATGATGCCATTTAGTATTTATTTATTTTTAAATTTTGGCTTTGTTTTTTTTAAGAAAGACTGATAACCAATTTTGAAATCCTTAGTGTCATAACATTTGTAACCTAATTTATTTATTTTTTCAGTTACTTTGCCTTCCTTTAAAATATTTTTAGCAAATTGTTTGTGCCATCTAGTAACTTTAGGTGCTCCCTCACATATAAGTTCTGCTGATTTATATGCTTCTTTTTTGACATCCTCATCATTCACAACTCTATTAACCAATCTTTTTTCTAATGCTTCATCTGCACCAAAAACTCTTCCCTCAAATAAAATTTCCATAGCTGTTGAATAGGTAGTTGCATTTAATAGCACTTCTAATTCTTTTGCAGCCATAGTTAAACCAAGTCTTTTAATTGGAATTCCAAACCTAGAACTTTTACCGCAAATTCTAATATCACAGCAGGCAGCTATTTCTAGACCACCACCTACACAAATTCCTTCAATCATAGCTATAGTAGGAATTGGACAATTAAAAATTGCACCTAAAGTTCCATGTAAAAATTTTCCATAAGATTTAGCCAATTTAGATGATGACCTTTCTTTTTTAAATTCACCTATATCATTTCCAGGTGAAAATGATTTACCGCCTTCGCCTCGAATAATAATACACCTCAAATTTTTTATTTTTGATATCTTTTTAAAAATCTTACCTAATTCAATCCACATGGGTTTGGTCATAGCATTTAATTTTTCAGGTCTATTAATTATAACCTCTGATAAATGATCACTTATTTTGTTTAGTTTGATTAAATCACTCATCTAACTCCTATAAAAATATTCAACTAATGTCATTGGTATAGCTGGGATGTATGTCACTAAAAGTAATAATATTAATAACACACATATAAAAGATATATTAGATCTCGTAACATCCCAAATATCTGCCTTGGCAACAGAGCAAGCCGTGACTAATACACTTGCCACTGGGGGTGTTTGTTGTCCAATTGCTAAATTTAAAGTTACAATTATTCCAAAATGAACAGGGTCAATACCTACGGCATTAACTAGTGGCATAACTATTGGAACTGTTAAAATGATTGCTGCCACTGAATGCAAAAAGAAACCTATTATCAAGAGAAATACATTCAATATTCCCAAAACTGCATATTTATTATTTGTAAAATCAATAATTGAACCAGCAACTTTCTGAGGAATTTGCTCAATTGTTAAAAATTCACCTAATAAAACTGAAGCCGCCACTAATAACATTACTGAAGCTGTTTGTATTGCTCCCTCAGTAGCTGACTCATATAATCTTTTAAAATCTATTTCTTTATAGATAAAACCAATAATTAATGATGCTACAACTGCTAATCCAGCACCTTCTGTTGCAGTTACAACTCCACCAAAAATACCTCCTAGAATGATTATTGGTAATAAAAAGGCTAATGCTGCATCTTTTGCAGTTTTCTTAACATTTGGAATATTAAATGTTTCTTCCACAGGAAAGTTTTTTCTTCTCGCTGTTATGTAAGCAGCTAACATTAAAAAAAATCCACCAATTACTCCTGGAACAATTCCAGCTACAAATAATTGAACAACTGAACTTTGTGACATAACTGCATAAACAATCATAGGTATAGATGGTGGTATAATAATTGCTAAAGATGCTGAGGATGAAGTGACAGCGGCAGCAAACGCTCCTGGGTATCCTTTTTTCTTCATTGCTGGAATTAAAATAGAACCTAATGCAGCAACGTCTGCTACAGCTGATCCAGAAATTTCAGCAAAAAACATTGAGGTTGCGATATTGATCATACTCAAACCACCTTTGATAAATCCAACAAGAGCAGAAGCAAAAGCAATCAATCGTCTAGAAATTCCAGCGCTATTCATAATAGATCCTGCTAGAATAAATAATGGAATTGCAATTAATGGAAACTTCATTGAACCATCAAACATTACAATTGCAGTATCAATTAGAAAACTTGTACCTGTCTTCATCACCATTGCAATAATAGTTGTTACTGCAAGCCCAATCGCAATAGGTACATTTATGGAGAGCAAAAGCAATAAGACCATAAACATTGTAAGAATTATCATTAAATATCCCCTGTTTGCTCCTCACCCGTATTTTGAAGAACTAAATTTCTATAATCTTCCGGAATTCTTAAAGTTTCAGATAGAATAAATAAACATGATGCAATTGGTATAACTGATTGAACAAATGTTTGGGGAACCCATTCCAATGTGACTAATGTCTCACCTGTAATTAAAGTTAAAACTAAATATCCATAATAAGCCAATAATATTAAGAAACCATAAACAACAAATTTGGAAATTATAAAAAAGATCTTTCTAAGAGCTAATGGAAAGGCTTTAAAAATACTTGGGACACTTATGTGCGCGCCCTTTAATGCAGCATAAGCTGAACCATAGTATGTTATCCATGCAAGTTGGACAGCTGCAACTTCATCATACCAAACTAAAGCACTACCAGCAAAACGAAAGGTAACTCCTAATAAAACTGTTACTGCTAATGCCACCATCATTATAAACAGTATTAGTTTTAATATTTTTTCGTAAGAATTGATAAAATTTTGTAGTTTCATATTATATTCAGGCCCTCTGGATGAGGGCCTGATCAGATTAATTAAATTATATTATTTTGCTAAAGATGATACTTTTTTTACTAAAGCACCACCTGTAGGAACTTCTGATCCAAATTGATCATAGATCCCTTTACTAGCTGCAATAAAAGCACCTTTGTCCGCATTATTAACTTGGACACCAGCATCTTTGATTACTTTTAATAAAGATTTTTCAAGTTTAGCAGCTTCTTTGTACACAAATTTTTGTGTATCTTTAGCAGCTTTTTCTAAAATATCTTGAACATCTGCAGGAAGTTTATTCCAGTGATCCTTATGAACAGTTACATAAGCAGGAGTATAAACGTGGCCTGTAATTGATAAGTATTTTTGAACTTCTTGAAATTTAGCACTAGCTATTTGAGCGTATGGGTTTTCCTGTCCATCCATTGTACCTGTTTTTAAAGCAGTAAAAACTTCAGAAAAAGACATTGGAGTTGGGTTTGCACCATAAGACTGGAACATTTTAACTCTCCACTTTGATTTAGGAGTTCTTAATTTAATTCCTTTTAAATCACCTGGAGTATTAATTGGTCTAGTATTATTTGTTATATGTCTAAAACCATTTTCCCATACAGCAATAACTTTATAACCTGTTTTATCTTCAAGATTTTTAAACATTCCTGGTAAAACATTTTTTTCAACTTTAGCCATGTGCTTTCTGTCTTTAATAATAAATGGCATATCAAAAACACCAAACTCATCATGAATAGAAGCCATTACTGATGAAGGTAACCACATATTAACTGTACCTAGTTTTAGTTTTTGCATTCCTTGTTTATCTTTTCCAAGTTGCGATGAACCAAAAACAGTTACTTTACCTTTATTTCCTAATCTTTTATTTGCAAGTTTAGCAAATTCGTCAACAGAAGCAGAAAATAAAGACCCTGGTTTACCTACGTGTCCAAATTTTACTTCTACTGAATTTGCAGCAAAACTTAAAAATAAAGATGAGATCAATACAACGATTATTTTACTTAATTTATTCATATTATTTCCCTCTAGTTATTATTTATTTAAAATAGGTTACCTAAAATATGAATATAGTTCTAGTGAATAAATTAGCTTAGATAAAAAAAGATAATTGAAGAAAAACTAGAGGAAATCTATGCTTATTGAATACTAGCTTGCGATTTGTCATCTTTTTTAGATAAATCAACCTCAACCCACTCTGTCTTTTTTAACTCTTTAGTCAAAGCGATTTTTAAAACTTCGTCAGCAAACTCGACAGGAGTAATCTTAATAGCGTCTATGATCTTTTTTGGGATATCAACAAGATCTTTTTCATTGTCCTTTGGTATTAATACTTCTTTTATGCCAGCTCTGTGAGCAGCCAACAATTTTTCCTTTAAACCACCAATTTGTAATACTTGACCAGTCAAAGTTACCTCACCAGTCATTGCAATATCTTTTCTAACAGGAATATTTGTGATTGATGAAACTATTGAAGTCACCATACCTATTCCAGCTGACGGACCATCTTTTGGTGTTGCTCCTTCAGGAACATGAATATGAAAATCTTTTTTTTCAAATAATGGAGGAATAATTCCATATTCTAAACACTTTGATCTTACAAAAGATTTTGCTGCCTTAACTGACTCCTGCATAACATCGCCAAGTTTACCCGTTATTTGCATGCGACCTTTACCAGGCATGGTAACAGTTTCTATTTTTAAAATCTCTCCACCATACTCTGTCCATGCTAAACCTGTAACTACACCTACTCTACTTTCAGTTTCTAATTCGCTTGATTTAAATTTTGGGACACCTAAAAAATCTGGTAAATTTTTTGTATCAATATCTATTTCTTTTTTCTCTCCTGATACAACCTTTTTAACTACTTTTCTAGCAATCTTAGATATTTCTCTTTCAAGATTTCTTACACCAGACTCCCTGGTATAACTTCTTATTACTTCTTTAATAATATCATCACTTAGATTCATCTCCTTTTCTTTTACACCGTTGTCTTTAATCTGTTTTGGAAGAAGATACTTATTAGCAATGTTAATTTTTTCATCCTCTGTGTAACCTGCTAATCTTATTACTTCCATCCTGTCTAATAATGGAGGCAAAATATTTAATGTATTTGCGGTTGTTACAAACATTACATCAGACAAATCATAATCAACTTCAAGATAATGATCATTAAATGTGGTATTTTGCTCTGGATCCAAAGCTTCTAATAAAGCTGATGAAGGATCACCTCTATAATCATTTCCAACTTTGTCAATCTCATCTAAAAGTATTAGTGGATTTTTTGTTCCTGCCTTTTTCATCATTTGAATAATTTTACCAGGTAATGAACCAATGTAAGTTCTTCTGTGACCTCTAATCTCTGCCTCATCTCTCATTCCACCAACTGACATTCTTACAAATTCTCTATTTGTTGCTTTTGCAATTGACTTACCTAAAGATGTTTTTCCTACACCCGGAGGACCAACTAAACAAAGAATTGGACCCTTTATTTTTTCCATTCTTTTTTGCACCGCTAAAAATTCAATGATTCTCTCTTTAACTTTTTCTAAACCAAAATGATCTTTATCTAGAACTTCTAGAGCTTTTTTTAAATCTATTGCTACGTCACTTTTTTTATGCCACGGAAGATCTATCATCCAGTCTAAATAATTTCTAACAACTGTTGCTTCTGCTGACATTGGACTCATATTTTTTAATTTTTTTAACTCCTGAAGACACTTCTTTTCAACATCTTTTGGCATTTTGGATTTAAGAATCGCTTTATTTAAACTTGTATTTTCGTCCTTACCATCCTCTATTTCACCTAGCTCTTTTTGGATAGCTTTCAATTGTTCATTTAAATAATACTCTCTTTGAGTTTTTTCCATTTGAGTTTTAACTCTTCCTCTAATTCTTTTTTCAACTCCAATAATGCTTGTCTCATTTTCCATTATCTTTATGATTGCATTTAATCTTTTCTTTACATCTATAGTCTCAAAAATTTGTTGCTTCTCTGAAATTGTTGCGGTGATATGTGAAGCAATATTATCCGCTATCTGAGATGGATCTTTTAATTTCTTAATCGTATTAATAGTCTCACTAGAAACTTTTTTATTTATAGAAGTTAATTTTTCCATCCTTCTGATTGCTGTAACAGCTAATGGATACAAATCTTCATCATCGTCGATCACGTCATTATGAGGTGTAAAATCACAAGTTATAAATTTTTCATTATCTTTAAAATCTATTATTTTTACTCTACGAACACCCTCAACTAAAACTTTTACTGTGCCGTCGGGAAGTTTTAAAAGTTGTAAAATACTTCCTTCGCAACCATACATAAATATATCTGTTTTTTTAGGATCGTCGATTTCTGAATTTTTCTGAGTAACTAAAACTATTTTTTTTTCTTTTTTCATCACCTCATTTAAGGCAGAGATTGATTTATCTCTTCCAACAAATAGCGGTATTACCATGCTCGGAAAAACCACAATATCTCTAAGTGGCAGTAATGGTGAAGATGTTTTTACGTCCATGAAATTAATATGGATATTAAAATTGTTTTTGCAATACCTTTTTACAAGTTATTAGGGTTATTAAGCCGCTGTTGTCTTAGTTGTTTTAGATTTGCTATCCTTTTTTGAGTGAACAATAATAGGCTGAGACAGACCTTTGGCTGCTGACGAGTCAACTATTACTTCTTCAATATTTTCTTGACTCGGTAAATCATACATTGTTTTTAGTAGTATATTTTCCAAAATAGATCTTAGACCTCTTGCTCCTGTCTTTTTACTGATTGCTTTAATTGCAATTTCTTTTAATGCAGAGTCTTTAAATATTAATTTTGCACCATCTAGTTTGAATAACTCCTGATATTGCTTTGTTAAAGAATTTTTTGGTTCTTGCAGTATCTTAATTAAAGATTTCTCATCTAAATCTTCTAAAGTGGCAATCATGGGTAATCTACCAATAAATTCAGGTATTAATCCATATTTAAGTAAATCCTCCGGTTCTAAGTTTTTCATCCACTCACCGGTTTTTTTATCTTGTAAATTCTTAACATCTGCACCAAAACCAATAGATGTTCCTTTGTCTCTTTGAGAAATAATTTTATCAAGTCCTGCAAAAGCCCCGCCACAAATAAACAAAATATTCGTAGTATCAACTTGTAAGAATTCTTGTTGAGGGTGTTTTCTACCACCTTGAGGAGGCACACTTGCAATTGTTCCTTCCATTATTTTTAATAAAGCTTGTTGAACACCTTCACCTGAAACATCCCTTGTGATAGATGGATTTTCTGATTTTCTACTAATCTTATCAACCTCATCAATGTACACAATGCCCCTTTGGGCTTTTTCTACATTATAATCTGCCGCTTGTAATAATTTTAAGATTATGTTCTCTACATCTTCTCCAACATAACCTGCTTCAGTTAAAGTTGTTGCGTCAGCCATTGTAAAAGGAACATCTAAAATTCTTGCCAGTGTTTGAGCTAATAATGTTTTTCCACATCCAGTTGGGCCAACTAAAAGAATATTAGATTTTGCAAGCTCTACATTTTTACTTGTTTTATTCTCATAATTTAATCTTTTATAATGATTATGAACAGCTACTGATAAAACTTTTTTTGCATGAGATTGTCCAATAACGTAATCATCTAAAACTGTACAAATTTCTTTTGGGGAAGGTAAACCATCTTGATGTTTTACAAAAGTATCTTTGCTCTCTTCCTTGATGATGTCCATGCAAAGTTCAACACACTCGTCGCAAATAAAAACTGTTGGACCTGCAATTAACTTTCTAACTTCATGTTGGCTTTTACCGCAGAAAGAGCAGTAAAGAATATTTTTATTATTTGTGCTCATAAAATTTTAAACGAATCAATATTTGTACTTTAATACAGATGACTCCTATTAATCAAGTTTTGGATTGTATAACCTATATATTGTGTTTTAAGATCTTTTTTCTACCACTGAGTCTATTAGTCCAAAGGACTTAGCTGTGTCTGCAGTCATAAAATTATCTCTTTCTAAAGCAGTTTTAATTTCATCCACAGACTTGCCAGTGTGTTTAGAATAAATTTCGTTCAACCTTTTTTTTAAAGAAAGTACCTCATTTGCATGAATTTCAATATCAGTAGCTTGTCCTTGAAACCCTGCTGATGGTTGATGAACCATAATTCTTGAGTTTGGAAGTGAGAATCTTTTTCCTTTTGTACCTGCAGACAATAAGAAAGATCCCATTGAGGCTGCTTGTCCGATACATAAAGTTGAAATATCAGGCTTTACATATTGCATAGTATCATAAATGCCTAACCCAGCAGTGACGAGTCCACCTGGACTATTAATGTATAAAAATATTTCTTTTTTTGGATCCTCTGCCTCTAAAAATAATAATTGAGCAGTAACAAGTGAAGCTACATTGTCATTTATTTGACCAGTTAAAAAGATTATTCTTTCCTTCAATAGCCTTGAATAAATATCATAAGCTCTTTCACCTTTATTTGATTGCTCAACAACCATTGGGATTAGGCTACTCATATGTTCTGTCAGTTTATAATTCATAAAGTTGATTCGTATTACTTATACAACTTGGGATTACTTTTTGCTAACTTTTTTTGTTTTTTTTGGAGGAGACTTCGTTTTTGGAGTGGTTTTTTTTACTTCTTTTTTTTTAGTTTCTACTTTTTTCTTAGAATATTTTTTGACCTCATTTTCGAGATCCAGTTCTTGATTTTGAGATTGTTTTAATATTTTTTCAGCCTCATCTTTTGAAACTTCCTTTTTATTAGGCTTGGCCTTTTGTTTGACTAGATTTAAAATTTTTTCTTCATAAACTGTGCCTCTCAAGCTCGCGAGTGCTGATTGATTTTTTTGATAAAAATCCATTACCATTTTTTCTTGACCAGGCATCATTCTTATTTGTTTTTGGACTTCAGCCTGTAATTCTTGCTCTGTTACTTTAATTTGATTCTTTTCACCAAATTCCTTCAATATTAAACCAACTTTAATTCTTTTTTTTGCTATTTCCTCAAAATTTTCCTTACTATTTTTTGTGTCTTCATCTGACATACCTTGAGAAAGAGCTTTGACTTCTTCATCAATTAAATTTTGTGGAATTTCGTCAACTTTGAATTTAGTTTTTCTCATTTTTTTCAGCAAAAAATAAACCAATCAAAAGTAAAGCTGTCCAACCGAGTCCTACTAGTCCTTTGATAATATTGGTGTCAGCACTCCATAAATCAAGAAATAGAGCCCCAATAATAAGACCCAGAACATATATAATAATTACAATTGTAGTTTTACTCATCTAATAGTTTTTTTTTAAAAAGAGAAATACCATTTTCAATTTTATAAGTATAGGACTCTTTAAAACTTTCTAATTGCCAACCAGTTAATCTTTTTTGAATAATTTCAAGATTTCCTTTTTTCCACTTGTCAGTTGTAGCCTCAATTTTCCAGATTTTTTTTTCTTCGGTATTTCTTCCACACCCATAGCAATAGCCAGTTTTTGGATCAGTTTTACAAATACTTATACAAGGGGAAACTATCATAATAATATTATAGAGTAAAAATTATATGATTTACAACAATTGTCCTTGGACAAATAGTTTCAATCATATATAAAACCACTTGAATTTGTGGGGCGATGGCGGAATTGGTAGACGCGTCGGTC
>JACWEH010000016.1 GCA_014653585.1 Pelagibacterales bacterium SAG-MED38
CCAATTCTTTAGTTTGATTATACCATTTCTTCTCGTAATTCTCTCCATTAGCATTTTGTGTATAAGTTTTTAAATGTAAAAAATATGCTCCAACTGGTCCGTAACCGTCTTTAAATCTACATAAAACAATTCTATTTTCCATTTGTGTCATTTTGGCACCTGCAGCGATAGGTAATGCGTAAGCTGAACCATTACTCCATGGAGCATACCAAGTTCTTCCCATCCCTTCTCCAACTGCTCTTGGTTTAAAGATGTGAGACGCTCCTCCAGCTGCAACTATAACTGTTTTTGATCTAAAAACGTGAAAATCCCCTGTTCTCATATTGAATCCAACTGCACCACCAATTCTATTTTCTTGAGACTCGTCCATCAACAAATGGGTAACTATTATTCTATTGTAAATTTTATCTGCTGATTTTTTTGCAGCCTCTGCAACAATAGGTTTATAGCTTTCACCATGAATCATGATTTGCCATTTACCTTCTCTTAAATATCTACCAGTCTTTTCATTCTTCATCATTGGAAGACCCCATTCATCAAACATATGGACAGTTGAGTCTACGTGTCTTGCCATGTCGTAACCTAAATCTTCTCGGACCAACCCCATTAGGTCGTTTCTTGCGTATCTTACGTGATCCTCAGGTTGATTTTCGTCCCATTGCATGCCCATATAACAGTTAATCGCATAAAGACCTTGAGCAACTGCCCCGCTCCGGTCAATGTTTGCTTTCTCTACACAAATTATTTTTAAATCTCTCCCCCAGTGCCTTGCTTCAAAAGTGGCACCAGTTCCAGCCATTCCACCACCAACAACTAATACATCACACTCCTCATAATGTGTTTTATGTTTAGCCATTAATAGTAAACTCCTTTTTTAAAAGACTCCTTTGGAACAGTTGGTAGTTCTTGATCTGTATTTAATCCCTCTGGTTCTGAATAAAGTCTTTGAGAGTTTATTTCACCTTGATTTGGTTTATCACCTTCAGCAAGTTTAGGAATAAACTTACCCCATGGTTTAGTTGTTATGGGAGAAACAGTGGGTTGGGAAAACTTTTTAGGAATGACTGTCGGTCAAGCAGTTGTTTGGGCGTCGCAAAATATAGATCCTAAGTACACAAATCCAGAATTAACTACATCAGAACCATATGTAATGGGTTCACACGCAACTTGTTCTGGAGCTTGGGTAAGTGGACCAGAAGATCTTTCCCCTCCAGAATATTTTTGGGGCTATAATAGAATGTTAACTATAGACGGTTTGTTTGGTGCGGGAGACACTGTTGGAGGAAGTGCACATAAATTTTCATCTGGATCATTTACAGAAGGAAGGTTGGCTGCAAAAGCTGCAGTGAAATATATTGAAGATCAAAAAGCTACAGGTATTCAAGTTTCAGATCAACAATGTGATAATTTTAAAAAAGAGGTTTATAAACCGCTTGATAATTATACTGTAGCTCAAAACGAAATTACTGGAGGAACAGTATCTCCAAGTTATATTTCTCCAATACAAGGTTTGCAAAGACTTCAAAAAATTATGGATGAGTATGTTGGTGGAATAACTGCAAATTACATGACGAACGGCAACATGCTAAAGAGAGCCTTAGAGTTATTGGTGTGGCTTCAAGAAGATTTGGAAAATGTTGGTGCAGAGGATTATCATCAACTGATGAGAGCATGGGAGTTAAAGCATAGAACTCTTACATCTCAATGTGTTACAGAACATACACTTTTTAGAGAAGAAACTCGTTGGCCAGGTTATTATTATAGAGGAGATCATATGAAACTAGACGATGAAAACTGGCACTGTTTAACTGTTTCAAGAAGAGATCCTAAAACTGGAAAATTTTCAATGGAGAAAGTTCCAGTTTATCATATTGTGGATGAAAAAGAGAAGAAGAAGGCCTCATAAAATCTAAAATAATTTAATGGATCTTTTAGCAAAATCAGATGAGGAGATCTTTGCAATTGCCAAACCTTTTTGGGAAAATCTAGTTCGAGCCTCGAATATGAAAGATTACGGAGGTTTTACCAAAGATTTTTCAACACAAATGTTGTTTGGAGCTAACGAGGTAGAACTTGGAAAACAATGGGCTAACAATAAAATAATTACTAATTTGAATGAAACTTACGAACCTTTTGGAACTCTAAGAAGAGGTGACCATATCACGGTATTGATTAAGCAAACTAATAAGGAAATACCTGGAGAATTTTTAGGAAGATTAGTACTTGGCTTAGAGGATGACGTGATCAAGATCTTTGGTGCAACAATTTATTAATTAAGATTTGACAATTTTTTTACTGGGTGTATTCAATGAATTAAATGCATCTTTCAAATTTAAAAATTTTAAATAAAATAACTAGCAAAAAATCAACTTTTATTAAAACTGGAATTTTTTCTGCTATTGCTGCCTGTTGGGGTGTCATAATAGTTGGAACTTTTATAACTTTTAAATAATTAATAGTTAAAGTTTTTATATTAGATGGAAGTTTTTTTACCAATAGCCCAAGTCTTTATTAATCCAGTCGAAATCTTATTGTTAAGTGCTATTGTTGGTGTTCTCTCGGGCTTATTTGGAGTGGGTGGTGGTTTTTTAATGACCCCTTTTTTAATTTTTATGGGAGTTCCACCAGCATACGCAGTTGCTAATGAGGCTAATAATATTTTGGCAACTTCTGTATCAGGATCTACCACTCATTGGTTAAAAAATACTTTAGATTACAAAATGGGTTTGATTATTGTCATTGGTGGATCCATAGGAACAGCTTTAGGTATTTTTACTTTTACTTATTTTAAAGGTATTGGAAAAATTGATACAGTAATTTCTCTAGCCTACATGTACATTCTTGCAATAATTGGAACATTAATGTTAGTTGAAAGTCTCGGGGAAATTGACAAAGCCAAAAAAAATATTGTAGAAAAAAAAAAATTACATGTTCATTATTGGATACATGGACTTCCTTTTCGGATGAGATTTCCTAAATCTAAATTATATGAAAGTATTTTTACTCCTATAATTATAGGTTTAGCTGTTGGCTTTATAGCAGCTATTATGGGTATAGGGGGTGCTTTCATATTAGTTCCAGCTATGATTTATATTATTAAAATGCCAACAAAATTAGTTCCTGGAACGTCTTTGTTTGTTACAATTTTTGTTAGTGTGATAGTCACATTTCTTCATTCAATTAACTATGGTTCAATAGATTTAATGCTTGTGTTGATGTTAGTTGTAGGTTCGATAATAGGAGTTCAAGTAGGACAAAAACTTGGAGAGCAAATAGACAGTTCAGGATTAAAAGCTTTATTAGCAATTTTATTATTAATCGTTGGGATAGTTATAGCTTATGATACTTTTTTTGCTGAAAATATTCAGAATGAAATTAAATCAGTAGAGTCAACAGATTTGAATTTTTTTTCAAGATTTATTAAAGAGTTCTCTGAAGATATGCCGTTTTTTTATGGATTATTTTCAATTTTATTTGCTGTTATTTTAGGGATTGCTGCTGCATTTATTAGAAGATCAATTTCAAAGTTCAGAGAAAAATATTTTAAGAAAGCGGCGAAACAATCTAAGTAAGTAATTTTAGATATATTTCAATTGTAACGATACTAACAATCCCTACGGTTAACATTGAAACAAATCCAACAACAAATGGTTTATGCCCCATATTTTTGATATCCTTCAAATTTGTTGATAGGCCTATTGCTGCCATAGCCATAGTTAAGAATATTTTAGAACATATTTTTATAAAATTTATCATTTCATTCCAATTACTAGTGTTATCAATTAAGAAAATTTGGTCACCTACATTCCTTAAAATTATCATCCCAACAAAACCTAATACAAAATAAGGAAATATATTTAAAATAGAATAATTTTTTTCATTTGTACGACCTCTATTATAAAGGAGAGCAAAAAGTGGAATCATTATTATTAATGATGTATTTCTTATAAGTTTAGTTACAGTCGCTATATTTAATGTTTCAGGACTATTAAATTGTTGATCGTAAATAAGACCAGCTGCAGCCACCTGAGAAGTTTCGTGTATAGCAGTACCTAAAAATAGACCGGCAAATAGAGAGTTGCCTTCAAAATAAAAATTTGCAAAGTACGGGTATAACAGCATAGATAATATCCCGAATAAAGTAATATTAGCAATCGCATAAGACACCTCACTTTTATTAGCTCTTATTACTGGTGCTGTAGCCATTATTGCAGTAGTTCCACAAACAGTGCTGCCTATTGATATTAGATAAGCCATTCTGGTGGGAATTTTGAGTTTTTTTATTAATAGCTTAATGACTATCAATACACTTATTATACAAATTAATATTAATGGGATAGCGATTTTTCCAAAATCTAAAAATTCAAAAGGCTTTAATTGTATACCTAAACAGATAATTCCAAGTTTTAATAAATAGTCTCTTGTAAAATCTAAGCCCCTCTGGAAAGTATCTCGGATTTTAAAAAAATTACCAAAAAATATTCCTAATAAAATTGCTATCATAGCTGTAGATATTGGACTTTGGTTATATTCTAAAAGTTCGATACTAATTACATTATTAAATCCTTGAGAAAGAGAATAAAGAACAAATGCAAGGATAATACCTGGCACTACCACCAAGTGTTTTTTGTATACCATCTTAAATAAAATAATTACGCGCTTCTATAAAGTTTGGTCATAACAAACTCTTTATGACCTAAAGCTTCAGCACAGGTTAATCTTCCATTAGCAACTCTTAAAGTTGTTTCAATAAGTTTATCTCCTGCCTCTGATAAATTCATTTCTCTTGAAAGAATTTTTGAAACATCGCAATCTACATGTTCACTCATACTTTTTGCGGTTAACGGATTTGCGGTTAACTTAACAACAGGTTCTATTGGGTTTCCTACAATATTGCCTTGACCAGTTGGAAATAAATGAATATTAAAACCCGCTGCAGCTTGTAGTGTTACACATTCGGCTGCTGCTGATGAAGTATCCATAAAATATAATCCTTTACCTTTTTTAGGTTCTTCAGCTGGTTCCAGAACATCTACAAATTTACAATTTCCAATTTTTTGAAAGTTTCCAAAAGCTTTTTCCTCAATAGTTGTTAAACCTCCAGCAATGTTACCTGCTGTTGGTTGACTTTCAGAAAGATCGTCTGTTGCCTCTTTTAAAATAAAATCATTATATGCACTCCAGGTTTTCATAAATTTATCTGATGCTTCTTTTGTAGCTCCTCTTGTTGCACAAACTTTTTCTGCACCAGTGAGTTCTGACGTCTCACCAAAACACAAGTGAACACCTAATGGTTCTAGTTTATCCATTAAGTTTCCAACTGTTGGATTAGATGCTAAACCTGATGTGGTATCAGATTCGCCACATTTGACTGAAATCCACAAATCACTTATTGGACATTCTTCTCTTTGTTTTTCAGAAGCCCACATCACAAATTCTTGAGCTTTCTTAGAGGCTTTCATAACTGTTCCAATATCTCCAGTTCGCTCAATATGAAAACCTTCAACTGGTTTTCCAGTTTTAGCAATTCCATCAACAATTTTTTTTGTCCACTTTGGCTCTATGCCAATTACAATTACTGCCGCAACATTTGGGTTACTTCCAGTTCCAATCATCGTTCTAAAATGTAACTCTAAATCTGCTCCAAATTGCAATCGTCCATAGGAATGAGGTAAAGCGATTGTACCTTTGATATTGTTTGAAACTGCTTCTGCACATGCATTTGAAATATCATCAACTGGAAGTATGATTACATGATTTCTTGTTCCAGCTCTCCCGTTTTCTCTTTTATAGCCTAAAAAACTTTTTGGAATTTCCATTAATTACCACTTTTTTGTTTTCACGTTATGAACATGAACGTGTTCACCTTTTTTGATCGGTTTGACCACTTTTCCAATGTCATGTCCATATTTAAGAATCGTATCACCCTCATTTAGGTCATTCATTGCTATTTTATGTCCTAAAGGAATTTCATCCTTTGATTGAATACTTGTTGAGCTATCATTCTCCATAATCCAGCAGGTACAATCTTGTTTTGGCGTAATTTTTTCAATTACCACAACACCTACATTGTCTTTTTGGTCGTGGATTATAATTTCAGTAGCCATATCGTGTCGAATTGTTTATTTGAAATTTTCAAAATCTTATATATTAATCGCGAAAATTAACAATTAAATTTTATATATATTATTAAGACATTGATTAAAAAGGTTAAACCATGACTAAAATGACAACTGAGGAAGCTTTTGTAAAAGTTCTACAAATGCATGGCATTGAACATGCCTTTGGAATTATTGGATCAGCCTTTATGCCAATCTCAGATATTTTCCCAGATGCAGGAATAACTTTTTGGGATGTTGCACATGAAACAAATGGTGGATTAATTGCAGACGGCTATACTAGATCCACTGGAAAAATGTCTATGGTCATTGCACAAAATGGACCTGGTATTACTGGTTTGGTAACACCAATTAAAACAGCTTACTGGAACCACACTCCATTATTATTGGTTACACCACAAGCTGCAAATAAAACTATGGGTCAAGGTGGCTTTCAAGAAGTTGAACAAATGAATTTATTTAAAGACATGGTTTGTTATCAAGAGGAAGTAAGAGATCCATCAAGAATGGCAGAAGTTCTAAACAGAGTAATTGAAAAAGCTATTAGAGGGTCAGCACCAGCTCAAATAAACGTTCCTAGAGATTATTGGACACAGGTTATTGATATTGAACTTCCACCGATTGTAAGATTAGAAAGACAAGGTGGTGGTGCAGATGCAATTGCAAAAGCTGCTAATCTTTTATCAAAAGCAAAATTTCCAGTTATTTTATCAGGCGCTGGTGTTGTTATCGGTGGTGCCATTGAAGAAACTAAAAAGCTTGCTGAGAAATTAGACTCACCAGTTTGTTCTGGTTATCAGCATAATGATAGTTTTCCAGGTAGTCATCCTCTAGCAGTCGGACCTTTAGGATATAATGGATCAAAAGCTGCGATGGAATTAATTTCTAAAGCAGATGTAGTTTTAGCTTTAGGCACAAGGTTAAATCCTTTTTCAACTTTACCAGGTTATGGAATTGATTATTGGCCAAAGAATGCAAATATTATTCAAGTTGATATCAATCCAGATAGAATTGGTTTAACCAAAAAAGTTACTGTAGGAATAAGTGGCGATGCAAAATTAGTTGCTCAACAAATTTTTGATAAACTAGCTTCTAATGCAGGAGATACAGATAGACAAAAAAGGAAGGATTTAATTCATCAAACGAAATCTGCATGGTTGCAAAAATTATCTGGTTTAGATCATGAAGAAGATGATGAGGGCACTGTTTGGAATAAAGAGGCTAGAGAAAGAGATAAAGATAGAATGTCACCAAGACAGGCGTGGAGAGCCATACAAGCTGGAATGCCAGAAGATGTTATAATCTCAAGTGATATTGGAAATAATTGTGCTATTGGAAATGCCTACCCAACTTTTGAGAAACCAAGAAAATACCTAGCTCCTGGTTTATTTGGACCTTGTGGTTATGGTTTTCCGTCAATCTTAGGTGCTAAAATTGGTTGTCCAGATACACCAGTAATAGGTTTTGCGGGAGATGGCGCATTTGGAATTAGTATGAATGAGATGAGTTCCTGTGCAAGAGAAGAGTGGCCTGCGATTACTATGGTTATCTTTAGAAATTACCAATGGGGAGCAGAAAAAAGAAATACCACACTTTGGTTTGATAATAATTTTATTGGAACTGAGTTAGACCCTGAGTTAAGTTATGCAAAAGTAGCAGATGCATGTGGTTTAAAAGGTGTAACAGTAAAAACAATGGATGAAACCACTACGGCTATCAAACAATCCTGCGAAGATCAAAAAAAGGGAATTACAACTTTTATAGAAGTTATATTAAATCAAGAATTAGGTGAACCATTTAGAAGAGATGCAATGAAAAAACCAGTGAGAGTTGCTGGTATAAAAAAAGAGGATATGAAAAAGCAACCTTCTTTAACTTCTTAAATTAAATTTTAGGAAGGGGCGTTCTGTTTCTCGTCCCTTGATTAATAATATACAGAATACAACACTTTTTCAAAAACTTCGTGTAAACTTCGTGCTGTTCCTAATTTGATATTTGAGTTGGATTAACGGTTTCCGTTGGTTAAGGAGCGTTCTGTTGCCAGGTGCCCCGAACTTTGTAACATTATTCGCGAATAATTTGAATTGAAAACTGTAGAATTTAATACACAGTGTGCCAATATTGTGCCAATGAAAAAAAAAAAGATCAAAGATTTAGAGAAAGAAATAGAGAAAATAAAATATATAAATAAATCAAAAGATATTGAGCATAAAAAAAATTCTAATATGGGTTGGTTTGCTGCTATAGGAGGAGCAATAGGTTTTTTTATAGGAGCAGCTGGTGGTCCAGGTGCGATGTTATTTACGGGTATTGTTGGTGCATCGGTTGGAGCTTTATTTGCAGATCAATTTTATAATAAATAATTGTGCCAGCAGCGTGCCAAAGATAAATTTAACAGAATAAAATTAAGAAAATATTATTTTAGAAAGGGGCGTTCTGTTGCCAGGTGCCCCATACCCCCAGTGAACTTAAATAACTTTAGACCGACTTCTTATGTGTCCCAGGACTTTTCCACTATTTTTTCCTGTCTTAACCAAATAACCACTTGTGCCATTGTCGTTGGCATTTACGGTTTTTGTATTTCGAAACATAAGTTGATTTAGCCTTGCATTTTTTGAGCCTCGGCTAAACAAACTTAGTATTCTGTGCATTCTTTTCATACACTCTCCTTGTTAGTTTTCCAAAACTCGCTTTTAACCGATGCGATATCGGCCTCTTTTTCACCATGAGATATGGTTTAAAGAATCTACTTCAAAAATAAATGTTAAGCAATCGATTTTGTTATAAATCTAAATTAGGTCTATTATCTTTATTATTATATCTATCAATTTCTTTTTGAGTAACAGGTCTGAACAATACCCATACAATAACAACCACCAAAACCAAAAGTATAAATGTTTTCACTTCTTATCTAATTATAGCTTTTACAGATCCTAATTTATCTATTTTGCCTGAGTAAAGACCTTTGCCAATTGGAACAACGCCTACAGTAGATCCGGTAAATACATAAAAATTTTTATTCAAATTTAATTTATCTTTTTTAATTTTATTCAATACAAATCTTAATGAGTTCAATGGATTAATAAAAACTGCACTGGTATTGCCGTCTATGTTTTGTTTGGTTTTTTTGTTCGAAATATTAGTTTTTAAATTTCCAATATTAATTCTTTTGTATTTTTTCTTTTGACCAATCAGAAATTTAACATTAGCTCCAAAATCACTACTTAGATCTCCAAATGAGGTAATTCCTTTTTTTCTCTGTCTATAACCTACAATCTCAATACAAGGGGCCATATGAGATATAAATTTTGATATATTTTTCATTGTAACCACTCCTTTAGAATTAAAAAAAGACTTTTTGATTAAATAACAAACCTCCAATTCAATTCCAAAAGTGGTTTTACTAATCTTTACAATTCTACCGCTTTTTAAAAAATTATCTTTATAAACTGATGCGTAAAATGGTTCTTTTTCTTTTAATTTTTTCATCACTGGAATTCCGGTTCCTCCAGCTTTGTAACCTATAATTGGTTTTTTAACTTTACTCTCACAGAGCATTCTAAATTTATTTGCCTCAGTAAGTTTTTTTGTAAATTTTCTAGGTAATGGTGCAATAATCTTGTTCTTAAGAAAAGCTTTAACCAATTTATTAGAAGTTTTTTCTATTAGTGTACTCATATTATCCAATTTAATTTTTTATAAACTATATTTTATGATCCAAAGTTTATCAAACCAAAACCAGCAATAATGAAAACTATTAACCAAATTAAACCTTTTATCAAAAAAAAAGCAAATCCCCCAACCAGAATATGTTTACCCCACTTATTTTTTGATAATAAATTTTTGAGTTTAGTCATAATTTTAGTAAACTTCGTTAATTTAATAACGACATTGGATCTAGCCTAGTTTGAAACCAATTTACTCTAAAATCTAAGTGTGGACCAGTTGATCTACCAGTAGATCCAACTGTTCCTATGATATCTCCTTGATTAATTTGATCACCAACAGAAACCATCACACTTTCAAGATGTGAGTAAATTGTAGAAATTCCATGTCCGTGATCCATTATAATTGTACCACCAGTATAATAAAGATCATCTTCTGCCATTGTTACAACACCAGATGCTGATGACTTAATCATTGTTCCTTTTTTCGCAGCAATATCAATTCCATAGTGCGGCCACTTTGGTTTACCATTTAAAATTCTCTGGCTTCCATAAACTCCACTTATTATCCCTTCAACAGGCATAATGAATTGATTTTTAAAAAAGGGTAAATCAGAATTTATTGCTCTTGCTTTTCCAATTCTATTATTTTCCTCTTTAATTCTTTTATAAACTGACTCAGGGGGTGTAACTTTGCTTTCCTCTAATCCATCAATCCTTTGAATATTGTATTTTCTTTTAAGAACTTTTTTTATAACTTTTTTACTTTTTCCATTACTAATTTTAGTAATCGTTAAATCAAATTTTCTGTCACGATCAATCCCAAAAACAAAATAACCATCATCTGAAACTTTAACTTTTTTTTTATCTATCATTATTTGAGAAGATGGATCAGTTATTCCTACAATATAATGACCTTGTAAAAATTTTCCCTTAAATTCGATTGCAATTAAATTTGTTGGAAAAAAAATAATTATTAAAAAAAATAATCTAGTTATTATCTTGCTGTCCATCCGCCATCAACTAATAAAGAAGTCCCAGTGATCATTGATGCTGCATCAGAGGCAAGAAATACAGCTGCACTTGCTACATCTGATAGTTCAGCAAATTTGCCTAAAGGAATATTTCCTAGAACCTCTTTTTTAAATTTTTTACTTTTTAAAAACTTACGTGTCATAGGAGTTACAACAAATGTTGGACATACAGTATTCACTCTAATGTTATATTTAGCAAGGTCAATTGACATTCCTTTTGTCAGACCTTCCAAACCAAATTTAGTCATGTTGTAAACACTTCTTATAGGACCTCCAACGTGACCCATTTGGGACGACATATTAACAATAACACCACCTATTTCTTTTCTATTTCCAGACTTTATCATTTTAATCGCACATAATTGAGCTAGATTGAAAGTTGCCATTGTATTTATCTTCACCATATATTCCATATTTTTAGTTTTAACTTTTGTGAAGTGTTCTGGAATATTATTACCCGCGTTATTGATTAGAATATCTATTTTCGATTGTCTGTTTATAATACCCTTAATCTCGTTGTAATTTGTAATATCACAAACATAAGATTTACATTTGCCCTTAATTTTCCTAATCTTTTTTGAAACCTCGTCTAAATCTTTTTTAGTTCTACTTATTATAATCAAGTTTGCACCAGCTTCAGCAAGTGCAATAGCACAAGCTCTACCAATTCCTTTACCAGCTCCTGTTACGACAGCAGTTTTGTTTTTTAAATTATAGTTTTTTAAGAACATCATAGAAATAATATTTTAATATCCGTATAAATCAATTCAATAGCAACGATTAAAATAGCTATTAAACCTGCCCAAGCTATCCACTTATATTTTTTAATCCAATTAGAAATTAAAGTTGCTGCAGTTGCCATTAATATAATTGATAAAACAAGACCAAAGATTAATAAATAATAATGATCTCCAGCTGCTCCAGCCACACCTAAAACATTATCTAAACTCATAGTAAAATCAGCTAATAAAATCGTCCAAATAGCCTTTATGAAACTTGAGTTATCAACTTTAATATCACTTTCGTTCTCAAAGCCTTTTATGACATCCACATAAAGTTTATAAACTATGTACAATAAAAGTAGACCTCCAATTAATCTCAAACCTGTAATTTGTAATAAATACGCAGTCAAAAGAGTTAAGATAATCCTTAAGACAACAGCTCCACCTATCCCCCAAAAGATAATTTTTTTTCTCTGTTCTAATGGAAATTTTGATGCAACCATACCAATTATAATTGCATTATCCCCTGCTAAAACTAGATCAATTAGGATGATTTGTGTTAAAATTGCGATTTGTTCTGGAGTAATAAGATCAGTGAACATCAACCTCTCAGTATCATATCAGCACCTTTTTCTGCAATCATTATTGTTGGTGCATTGGTGTTACCAGAAGTAATGTTAGGCATTATTGATGCATCAATTACTCTTAAGTTATTTAAACCTCTTACTTTAAGAGTTTCATCAACAACTGCCATATCGTCTTGTCCCATTTTGCATGTACCAACAGGATGAAAAATTGTTTGTGCGTAATCTGATCCTGCTTTTACAAGTTCTTCATCATCATTTATACTAATCCCAGGTCTATATTCCTCTGGTTTGTATTTTTTAAAAGTTTCAGATTCCATTACAATTTTCCTTGTCAGTTTTAAACCTTTTGCTGCAATCATACGATCATGATCAGTTGAAAGATAATTAAGTTTTACTTTTGCATAAATTCTTGAGTCTTTGTTTGTAATCTTAACGTGACCTCTACTAGTTGGTCTTATATTTGAAACAGTTGGTGTGAATGCGTGAAAATCATGATTCTTTGTGGCGCCTAAAGTATCCATACTCATAGGCTGAACATGCCACTGTAGGTCTGGTAATTCTAAAGATGGGTCACTTTTAGCAAACATACACATTTGACTAGCACCCATTGTCATTGGCCCACTCCTATTAAAAATATATTCCAGACCAATCATTAAATTTCCAAACAAACTATTAATCTTTTTGTTTAATGACTTAAGTCCATGAACTTTATAAATTGGCCTAAACATCAAATGATCTTGTAAATTTTCTCCAACCCCTTTTAAATCATGCACCATATCTATTCCTAAATCTCTTAAATTTTTAGAATTACCTATCCCTGATGCTTGTAAAATCTGTGGAGATCCAATAGATCCTGATGAAAGTATAATTTCTTTATTAGCTGAAACTTTTTTAAGCTCATTCCCCATCCAATATTCTATATTTTTAGCCATTTTATTTTCAAAATTTATTTTTTTTACATGTGCGTTTGTTATAATTTTTAAATTATTTCTTTTTTTGATTGGATTAAGGTAACCAACCGCAGTACTACACCTAAAACCATCTTTTTCTGTTACTTGAAAATATCCACATCCATGATTGTCACCAGTATTAAAATCTTTTGTTTTAGGAATACCAAATTCTTCAGCTGCATTTTGAAATTCATTTAATAGTGGTAATTGAATTCTTTGGTCAGAAACAGATAAAGGACCACCAACTCCATGATAATCGTTTCTCCCCCGCTCTTGGTTTTCTGCTTTGATAAAATAGGGAAGAACATCATCCCAACCCCAACCAGTGTTGCCTGATTGACGCCAAACATCGTAATCTCTACTTTGTCCTCTTATGTACAATAAGCCATTAATAGCGGAACTACCACCAAGAGTTTTTCCTCTAGGATAACGGATTGACCGATTATTCATTGTTTCATCTGGCTCAGTTTTATAACACCAATCTACCGATGGGTTGTGCATCGTTTTAAAATAGCCAACTGGAATATGTATCCATGGATAATTATCTTTACCACCAGCCTCTATTAATAGAACTTTATTTTTCGGATTCTCCGAAAGTCTATTAGCTAGAACACATCCAGCTGATCCAGCACCAATTATTACAAAATCAAAATTTTCCATCTATAGTTGAATAGTATTTTTTATTAATCTTATTTAATCATCTTTACACTCATATTAATCAATTGTCACTTGTATCAACTTTATTTTTCTGATTGAATGATTCAGTTAAATTTAACTAACAAGAGGAATAATAATGAAAAAAATCATTTCAATGTTGTTTGCGACCATTTTAGTGCTTGGATTTACATCTAGTGCTAATGCCGCAAAAACACTAAAGTGTCAGACTGTTCTTAACACTAAAGCTGATGAAGTTAAGATGTTAAAGGATTTTACTGATACAGTAACAACACTTACATCAGGCTCGTTAAAATTTGAAATTTTACCAGCTGGTGCAGTTGTAGGAGTTAAAGAAACTCTTGATGCTGTTGATAAAGGTTTGATTGATTGTGGATTCGCATGGACTCACTATTGGTCAGGTGATCACCCTGCTGCTATGTTATTTGGTTCGCCAGTAGCTGGTGGTGGTGTTGGTATCGACAACTTAGCGTTTCTATCATGGTTTCAATATGGTGGTGGTAAAGAATTATACGACCAACTTTGGAAAGAAATGGGGAGAGACATCAAAGGATTTATGCTTCAACCAGTAGGCCCAGAAGCTTTAGGTTGGTTTCCAAAACCAATTAAAGATATGGCTGACTTTAGAAAATATAAATTCAGAACTCCTCCAGGAATTCCAGGACAAACTTACAAAGACATTGGTATAGCGTCTGTTGCAATGGGCGGTGGAGATATCTTACCAGCTCTTGAAGCAGGAACTATTGATGCTGCTGAATGGTGTTGTCCTAAACCAGACTTAACATTTGGTTTCCAAAAAGTATTAAAGCACTATTATCTACAAGGTTTGCACCAAGTAGTAGTAAATGCTGACTTTTATATTACTGGAAAAACTTATAATGCTATGAGTGATCATGAGAAGAAGTCCCTTGAAGTTGCAGCTAATGCTTCATTAGCTAAATCTTTAAGTTACAGAATCTATGAGAATGGAAAAGCTTTACAAGAACTTACTACTAAACATGGAGTTAAATTAGAAGATACTCCTTCAGACTACTTTACAGAATATATGGCAGCTGCAAAAGCTACATTAAATAAAAACGCAGCGAAGAA
>JACWEH010000017.1 GCA_014653585.1 Pelagibacterales bacterium SAG-MED38
CAGAATATATTAGTCGAATAAGAGAAATCACAAAACAAGCTGCTTCTATTTGGGTAAATACGCAAACATAAAATGTCAGAATTTTTTTTAGAGCTATTTAGTGAAGAAATTCCTGTAGGGCTTCAGAAAAATTTAAGAGAAAAAATTTTTGAAGATTTTAAAAATTTATTTGAAAAAAAATCAATTAAATGGAAAAAAGGTTTTTCTTTTTCAACCCCAAATAGATTGGTTTTAGTTTTTGAAGGCCTGGATAAACAAATTAAAATAAAATCTAAAGAGATAAGAGGTCCTAAAACTAGTGCCCCAGAACAAGCGTTGGAAGGGTTTTTGAGATCAAACAAAATTGACAAAAAAGATTTATATAAAAAGAAAACTGAAAAAGATGAATTTTATTTTTACAAGATTGTAGCAACCTCACTAAAAACTCATGATTTACTCATTGAATTCATTCCAAAAATCTTAAGTAATTACCAATGGAAAAAGTCAATGAAATGGGGTGAATTTGATTTAAATTGGGGAAGACCACTAAAATCAATCTTATCAATATTTGATAAAAAAAATTGTAAGTTTTAAATTTCATCATTTAGTTTCCTCTAATCTGACTTTTTTAGATAAAGATTTTGAAGATAAAAAAAGATCTTTCGAAAATTTCATGAAATATGAAAAATTTTTTGAAAATAATGGAGCTATAATTAATCAAAATAAAAGATTGAAAATAATCAATAAATCTTTTTCAAAAATATTAAGAAAAAAAGGATTAAAAATTAATGACAATCCTGAGTTAATGAATGAAGTTGTAAATTTAGTGGATAACCCAAATGTTTTATTATGCAAGTTTGATAAGAAATTTTTATCAGTTCCTAAAGAGATTTTGACTTTAACTATGGAGTCTCATCAGAAATATTTTCCAACATTCAATGATAAAAACAAAATTACAAATGAATTTTTAATTGTAATAAATAAAAAAGACCAAAAAGGGCTTATTAAAATTGGCAATGAAAGAGTGATTGATGCAAGATTAAGTGATGCAGAATTCTTCTGGAATAAAGATAAAACTCAAAATTTAGTTAAAAAAGTATCAGAATTAAAATCAATAAATTTCTTTAAAGGTCTTGGATCTTATTTTGATAAAGTTCAACGAATGAGAAAAATTGGTGGAATGATCTCAGATGAATTGTTAATTAGCAAAGAAAAAGTAGAATTGTCAGCATCAATTTGTAAGACTGATCTTACTTCCGATCTTGTTGGTGAATTCCCTGAGCTTCAGGGACTTATGGGAGGGTATTTTTCAGAACATCAAGGATTTGACAAGGATATTTCTTTGGCAATTTCAGAACAATATTTGCCAATTGGTCTAAATTCAATGGTACCAAAAAAACCGTTCAGTGTTGCGTTATCTATGACAGATAAGATTGATACCTTAGTTGGCTTTTTTGGAATAAACGAAAAACCCACTAGTTCAAAAGATCCATTAGCATTAAGAAGAACTGCCCTGGGCATAATAAGAACCACTATAGAAAATAAAAAAAATTTTAAAATAAATGATCTTTTGAACTATTCCTCACGCCTTTACTATGACCAAGGATACAATCTTGTAAATAAAGATTTACAAAAAGAATTACAGGATTTTTTAAAAGATAGATTTAGATACTATCTTAAAGAGAAAGAAATACGTCACGATATAATTGAGGCAACCCTATCATCATTTTCATTAAATAAGTTATTTTCTTCTTTTGAAAAAGCAAAATGTCTTAATAAGGTAATTAATAGTCAAATTGGTATAGATATCAATTCAAGTTATAAAAGAGCATCTAATATTTTAGATTATGAGATGAAAAATAATGAGATTGAAATAAATGACACAACTGATCCTGGTATTTTTAAAAGTGATTTTGAAAAAAACTTATATAAAAAAATTAATGATATTAAAAAATATTATTCTACTATAAACAACGATGAAAATTATGAAAAATCATTATCAATTTTAGCTGAAACTAAAAAAGAAGTTGTCGAATTTTTTGATAATGTAAAAGTTAATGATGATAATGAAACTTTAAAAAAAAACCGTTTGGAACTTATTAATATGTTATGTAAAACGTTTCAAAATTATATAAATTTTCAATTTTTGAAAGCTCATAATGAATAAGTTAATTCTTAATTTTAAGTCTAAAGATTCAAAAAAGATAAAAATTCCAAAAAATTTTTTAGGTGGCAAAGGAGCTAATTTATCTGAAATGGGAAGAATGGGTTTACCGGTACCTCCTGGTTTTACTATTTCAACAAAAGTCTGTGAGATTTTTTATAAGGATAAAAAAAAATTAAATTCAAAATTAATAGGACAAATTAAGAAAGAAATTAAATTAATAGAAAAAGATGTATCAAAAAAATTTGGAGATCTAAAAAACCCTCTTCTTATATCAGTTCGATCTGGAGCAAGAGTCTCAATGCCAGGTATGATGGATACAATTTTGAATTTAGGAC
Organism: Pelagibacterales bacterium SAG-MED38; assembly: GCA_014653585.1. The sequence goes on from JACWEH010000017.1 coordinate 2,482, forward strand.
TAAATGACAAAACAGTGGTTGCTTTGGCTAACAAAACATCCAACGGAAGATTTGCAAAAGATAGTTATAGAAGATTCATTCAGATGTACGGAAATGTAGTCATGGGTGTTGAAAGTTACAATTTTGAGGAATTAATAGAAAATTATAAGTTAACAAAAGGTGTGTTGCTTGATACGGACCTCGACGAGGAAGATTGGGATGGGTTAATAAAAGATTTTAAGAATGTAGTCAAAGAAAAGACCAGTAAAGATTTTCCTCAAAATGTTTATCATCAATTATTCGGGGCAATAAGTGCTGTATTTTTATCCTGGGAAAGCAAAAGAGCGAAAGTTTATAGAAAGTTAAATCAAATTCCTTCTGAATGGGGAACTGCTGTTAATGTTCAATCTATGGTTTTTGGAAATATGGGCAATGATTGTGCAACAGGAGTTGTCTTCACTAGAAACCCTTCAGATGGATCAAATGATATTTATGGAGAATATTTAATTAATGCTCAGGGAGAAGATGTTGTAGCTGGAACCAGAACTCCACAATATATTACCAAGAAGGCAAGAAAAGATGCAAAAGTTAATGATGCATCTATGGAAGAGTCGATGCCAGAGGTATATCGCGATTTATATAAAATTTTAAAAAAACTCGAGAAACATTATAAGGATATGCAAGATGTAGAGTTCACTGTTGAGAGTAACAAACTTTGGATATTACAAACTCGATCTGGAAAAAGAACATCAAAATCAGCTGTAAAAATTGCTGTTGATATGGTTAAAGAAAAGTTAATCAATAAAAATGATGCTGTTTTAAGAGTTGATCCAAACTCTTTAGACACGCTTTTGCATCCCACTTTAGATGAGAAAAGTTTAATCAAAGTTATAGCAAACGGTCTTCCGGCATCTCCTGGTGCGGTAAGTGGAAAAGTAGTTTTTACTTCAGAGGATGCAGAAAGATTAAATAATATGATGCAAGATACAATTTTAGTAAGAGTTGAGACTTCCCCAGAAGATATTCAAGGAATGCATGCTGCGAAGGGAATTTTAACCTCAAGAGGAGGTATGACTAGTCATGCTGCAGTAGTAGCTAGGGGAATGGGAAGACCTTGTGTTTCTGGTTCAAGTGAAATTGAAATTAATTATGATAAAAAAGTCTTTAAAACATCTTCGGCTGAGGTCAAAGAAGGCGAAACAATAACTATTGATGGTTCTACAGGAAGAATAATTTTAGGTACAGTTCCAACTATAAAACCTGAGATATCAGGAGATTTTTCGAAATTGATGAGCTGGGCTGATAAAATTAGAAAACTCAAAGTACGAACTAACTCTGAGACACCTCTAGATACTAAAACAGCCAGAGATTTTGGTGCAGAGGGTATTGGACTTTGTAGAACTGAACATATGTTTTTTGATGAGGAAAGAATTTTATCTGTAAGAGAAATGATTTTATCTAAAACACTGGATGATAGATCCAATGCTTTAAGAAAAATTCTACCACATCAAAAAAAAGATTTTATGGAGATATTCAAAATTATGCATGGGCTCCCAGTTACTGTAAGATTATTAGATCCACCATTACACGAATTTTTACCTAAATCTGATAAAGAAATTTCTGAAGTAGCAAATGTAATTGGATCAGACAAAAAAGACATTGAAAGCAGAATAGAGGAACTTCACGAACAAAATCCAATGTTGGGACATAGAGGTTGTAGACTTGGTATCTCATTTCCTGAAATTTATGAAATGCAATGTAAAGCAATATTTGAGGCTCTCGCAGACCTAAAAAAAAGTAAACAAAAATTTGCTTTTCCCGAGATAATGATTCCTTTAGTTTCAACTGAGGCTGAAATTAAAATAATGAAAGATTTAGTAATTAATACTGCAAGAAAAGTTCAAAAAGAAAATAAAACAAAAGTAGAATTTCTTGTGGGTACAATGATTGAGTTGCCTAGAGCAGCAATTAAGGCTGATGATATTGCAAAACATGCTGAATTCTTTAGTTTTGGCACCAATGATTTAACTCAAACAACGTTTGGAATAAGTAGAGACGATAGTGGTAAATTTTTGAATGATTATATAGATAACAAAATTTTTACAATTGATCCGTTTGTATCTATAGATGATGGAGTGAAAGATTTAGTTGAAATAGCGGTTTATAAAGGAAAAAAACAAAATAAAAAAATTAAATTGGGTATATGCGGTGAACATGGCGGTGATCCAAAGAGTATTTATTTTTGCTCAAAGGCTGGTCTTAATTATGTTTCCTGTTCTCCTTATAGAGTCCCTATAGCTAGATTAGCAGCAGCTCAGGCTGAGCTTTTGAAAAATAAAAACTAATGAAATTTCATAATCTAGATTTCTAGTTTGAAATCTATAGCAGGGGCGCTATGAGTAATGTTTCCAACTGAAATTCTATTTACACCAGTTCTAGCAACAGATTTTACTGTTTTAAGATTAATATTTCCTGAGGCTTCCGTTTCATAATATTTTTTAACAAGCTTTACACCTGCCCTAAGATCCTTAATACTCATATTATCAAACAAAATTGTATTAAATTTTAATCCAATAATTTTTTTTAATTGTTTTAAACTATCCACTTCAACTGTAATTTTTTTTCCTCTCTTATTTTTTATTGCTAATAAAACTAATTCATTTACACCAGCGCTAGCTATATGATTATCTTTAATCAAAAACTCATCACTTAAGTTAAATCTATGATTTGTGCCGCCTCCTAATTTAACTGCATATTTTTGAATAACTCTATAATTTGGTAGAGTTTTTCTGGTACAGCAAATTTTGCACTTTTTTCCGGCTAGTTTTACAAATTGATTTGTTTTTGTAGCTATTCCAGAAATATGAGATAAAAAATTTAACGCAACCCTTTCTGCAATCATTATAGAACTAGCTTTACCTTTTATTACTGCTATTACAGAATTTTTTTTGACTACGGACCCGTCTTTTTTTTTTAATACAAACTTAATTTTTTTATCAACTTGTTTAAAGGACTGTTTTACAAATAGCAAACCTGCAACAATCGCTTTTTGATTAGAAATAATTTTTGCCTCAATAATTTTTTTATTATCTAAGAGGTTAGATGTTATGTCTCCATAAGGATACAAATCTTCTGTTAAAGCAAGTTTTACTCTATCTCTAATAAAAGTTTCACTTAATTTAATTTTTGACACAAACTGTTATCTACCGATAGAAACCATTTTTTCTACTGACAATCTAGCTTTATCAATTGTTTCTCGGTCCATAATAATTTCACCAGTTTCATTTTCTAAACAATCTAAAATTTTTGGCAAAGTAATTTTTTTCATATGCGGACACATATTACATGGCCTTATAAATTCTACGTTTGGATTTTCCACTTGAATGTTATCACTCATAGAACATTCAGTTACCATCATTACTTTTTTCGGCTGATTATCTTTAACATAGTTAATCATTCCGGATGTTGACCCTGCAAAATCACTTGCTTTAATAACTTCTGGTGGACATTCTGGATGTGCAATTATTTTAATCCCAGGATTATTTTTCCTTATACTCTTAATTTCGTTTTCGTTGAATTGATCATGAACAATACAAATTCCTTTCCATGAGATAATTTCAACGTCGGTTTGTGAAGCAACATATTTAGCTAAATAGTCGTCCGGTAAAAAAATAACTTTTTTAACACCTAAGGATTTTACAATTTTAACTGCATTGGCAGAAGTACAACACACATCTGTTTCTGCTTTTACATCAGCAGATGTATTTACATATGAGACAACAGGAACTCCTGGATACTTCTCTTTTAACAATCTGACGTCTTTACCCGTAATTGAAGAGGATAATGAACAACCTGCTTTCATATCTGGTAATAAAACCTTTTTATTTGGACTCATTAATTTTGCAGTCTCAGCCATAAAGTGAACTCCAGCCATTACAATTATATCCGCTGAGGTTTTTGATGCTTCAACGGCAAGAGCTAAAGAGTCTGCAGAAAAGTCTGCAATACCATGATAAATTTCTGGAGTTTGATAGTTGTGAGCAAGTATTACTGCATTCTTCTCTTTTTTTAATTTATTAATTTTATGGATATAAGGAGCATGAACTGCCCATTCAATTTCAGGCATTACCCTTGAAATCTTCTTATAAATTGGATCAGTTGCTAATTTTACTTCTTGATTAAAATCCATAAACAAAATTTATCAATTTGAAACCTACTTGTCATTGATTTAATGTGGGTCATATTTGCGGCCATGCTGAAATTGGTAGACAGGCACGGTTGAGGGCCGTGTGGACAAAGTCCATGAGAGTTCGAGTCTCTCTGGCCGCACCAAAAAATCAAATCTTTAGCCACTCAGGTATGAATATTCTAAATGATCCATTTTTACTTTTTAAAGTAAGATCTTTATTAAAATTTTTGCTTGAAAATTTTATTAAAGCAAAAGGATACTCTTCATTTATCAAAATTTTTCCAATTTCGATGTCGTTACAATATACTATTTCACCCTCATCAAGTTTTCCATTAATTATTTCAACTGGTAGCAACCTTTTAGAAAGTTTATTTTTAAGTTTAATTCTAGCAGTGTTTTCCTGTCCTACGTAACAACCTTTTTTAAAGTCAATACCATTAAGTTCTTCAAAATTACACTCAATACCAAATAATTTATTTTTCAACTTATTTAAATTCTTTGGAACAATCCCAAGTTTATAACTGTGATTATAATAATCCTCAATTTTATCGTCTTTTAATTCAAGTTTTTTTAGAGACAAATAAAGTTTTTCTAAATTAATTATTAACCTTGCACCCAAATTTTTATTCCTTGGATCTAGAATTATTGGATCTTCTCTATATCTCATAGTAAAACCAAGAATATCTTTAGAGTTATCTATTGATAAATATTTTTCATAACCAAAACTCGCAACAACAAATTCATTACTAAGATTAAGAATTTCTACTTTAGACCTTATTCTATATAAATTAAATTGTTTAAATATTTCCTCAGATTGAGACTTTTCACAATCAATAAAAAAACCTGATTTATGTTTTACAACTATAAATTCATAAAGAAACTTTCCTTGAGGAGTTAGTAAAGAGGCAAAACAACTTGAATTATCTGTAACTTTATTAATGTCATTACTAATTAAATTTTGCAAAAAGTCTCTAGAGTCATGACCATTGATATAAAGTATAGCTCTATCTTTCAGTATATATACGCTATTATTCATATTTGATTGATCGTTGGAATTAATATAATAACTTTTTTCATAAATGTTAGATCTAATAATTAAAAATGGACAATGTTATATTAATGGAAAACTAGAAGATAAAGATATTGCTGTTAAAGACGGTAAAATATCAAAAATTGGTCAAATATCAGAGGAGACAAAAGAAGTTTATGATGCAAAAAACCAAATTATTTTACCTGGCTGCATAGATACTCAGACTCATTTTAGAGAACCGGGTTCTACAGATACAGAAGATCTAAACTCAGGGAGTAGAGCAGCGGTAGCTGGAGGAATTACAGCAGTATTTGAAATGCCAAACACTAATCCACCAACCTCTAACTTAAAAGAGTTTCAAAGAAAGCTAGATCTTGCAAAAAATAGAATGTATTGCAATTACGCATTTTATTTTGGTGCAACTGCTGGAAATGTGAGTCAATTAGCGGAGTTAAATAATTTAGAGGGATGTTGTGGAATTAAATTGTTTGTAGGATCCTCTACAGGTAATCTTTTAGTAGCACTGGAGGAGGATATTGATAAAGTTTTTCAAAATAGTTCAAAGGTAGTAGCTGTCCATTCAGAGGATGAAGAAATTTTAAATAAGAATAAAAAATTGATTATAAATGGTGATGTGCATTCACATCCTATTTGGAGAAGCGAAGAGTGTGCAATTTCTTCCACTAGAAGAATAGTTAGGCTTGCCAAAAAATATAATAAAAAAGCGCATGTACTTCATATTACTACTAAACAAGAGATAGACTTTTTGTCTCAACATAAAGGTAATATTACCTTTGAAATTACACCACAACACTTAACAATGTATGCACCACATTGTTATAATAAACTTGGAACTTACGCTCAGATGAATCCACCAATAAGAGATAAATCTCATTATGATCGATTATGGTATGCAGTTAGAAACAATCTAAATGATACGATTGGATCAGACCATGCGCCACATTTAAAAGTAAATAAAGATAAAGATTATCCTAATTCTCCATCAGGTATGCCAGGTGTTCAAACACTTATGCCAGTAATGTTAGATCATGTTAATCACGGAAAATTGTCACTTTCCCAACTAATAAATCTTGTATGTGAAAATCCAATAAAAATATTTGGGATTAAGAACAAAGGGTTCATTAAAGAGGGATATGACGCTGATTTTACAGTTGTTGATATGAATAAGAAAATAACAATTAAAAATGAGAATATAGAGAGTAAATGCGGATGGTCACCCTTCAATGATGTTGAATTCAAAGGAACACCAGTTGCAACAATAATTTCTGGCAAAATTAAAATGAAAGAGGGAAAAATTCTTGGAGAACCAGAAGGTATTCCATTAGCCTTTTTAAGCTAATAAAAATTTTTTTTGCTTATTTTTAAACAATATTTCATTAGGTCGGATTTTGAATTCTTGACGCTAATTTTAGACATTAATTTTCTGTTATTTAGATAAAAAGAATCTGTTTTTTCATTATTTTTTATTAATTTTAATTGTTTTTGTTTGTTAAATTTATTAAGCCATCCAATTATATCGTTTAAATATATCTTTTTACCAATTGATACATTAAATACACCCAGTAATCTTTTTTGAATGAGTTTTTTTACAATTTCACAAAACTTATCTATACCAATAAAATCTTTGTAATTTTTACCGTTATCTAATAGATAACCTTTTCCAAGATTATTAAAAAAAACATCAATAAATGTCTCATGAATTTTTTTTACCGAACTTCTATCTCCTATCACATTTGAGACTCTTAATATTAAAAGTTTATTTTTTATCTTTTTTTTTAATATTCTTTCAGTGATTAATTTATTTTTAGAATAGTTCGATTTTGGTAAGAGTTTACTATTTTCTTTTATATTTGCTTTTGACTTATATACTTTTCTTGAACTTAAAAAAATATAATTTGTTTTGCCACTCTCGATCAAATTTGAGATTCTAAGGTCGTTATCAAATTTTGAGTTATATTTTTTTCTAATATAACTTTTATTTATTGAAGTATTTATAATATAATCAAATAAATTGAGTTTTGACTTAAATTTATTTATTTTACTAAAACTTATATGATTTACCTTAAAATACCTTTTGAGGTATGTTTTTAAATTATTTCCTATAAAGCCTCTTTTACCTACAATTAAAATTTTAATCATTTAATCAAATTGGTAACAAATTTAGTTACATAATAATCTAAATTCTTCGATATTTTTTTATTATTTTTTTTCATTAATTCAAATAAGTAATTATGCGCATCATTTCTTCTTAACCACCATTTTTTTGAATATTTTTTAAAGTTTGAAGAAATGTTAAATTCTGTTTGTCTGTAAAAAGTTAAATTTTCATTTAAAGTTTCGTATTTATCAAAGTACTTTGCAAATAGTAGAATTCTCAAATCAATCCATATATCAGAGAATTTATCATCTAAAACAGTATCTAAAATTTTTTTTATATGTTTTTTTTTAATTGAAATACAACTTGTAGGATGAATATAGCCCCAATAAGTCCCAAGAAAATTATTTTTCTTTCTAATATGTTTTTGTTTTTCTCGATTTAAGATAATGGGGAAATCAAAAATAATACATTTATTGTCATTTTCTTCAAAAATTTTAATAACTTTTTCTATTTTACTTTTGGAAAAAAAGTCATCACTATCTAGAAAAAAAATTATATCACCTGTGCTTTTCTCAATACATTTTTGAAAAGCATTAATTTGATTTAATGATCCAAATTTAGTTTGTATTTTATTTTCTATAACTTTTACATTCTTGTATTTTTTTACAATTTCTAATGAGTTATCTTTAGAATTATCATCAAAAAAAATGATTTCGATATTTTCATATGTTTGAGAATTTAATGACTGAATACATTGATCAACAAATTTACTACTATTAAAATTTGCAATAATAACTGAGGCTTTCATTTATTTTTTCAAAAATTACTATTATTGTAATTTATAATTATAAAAGAAACCAAAGTTTTTTGTTTTTTCAATAAATTAGGTTTATATGAATTAGAATATATATAAAACAATGGATCAAAAAAGACTAATTATTTTTATACCCTCAATTGAGGGTGGAGGAGTAGAAAAGAATTTATTTATTATATCTAACTATTTAAAAGATAAAGTAAGAGATATTTCGCTTATTACAATTTCAAGGAAATTTAAAAATAAGTTTAGTTCAAAAATTAATTTCATTTCACCACAATCAAATTTTTGGGATAGATTGGGAAGAAGAAAAAAATTTTTCGTAGCATTGTTTTTATTATTTATAGAAATTTTGAAGAACAGAAATATTTTAGTTTTTTGTTTCCAAGGAAATATTTATTGCACTTTACTCTGTAAATTTTTAGGTATTAAAATTATTGTACGATCTAATTCTGCTCCTGATGGATGGCTACATAATAAGTTCAAATATTTAATATTCAAATTTACTCTTGGGCTAGCTGATAGAATTATAGTTAATAGCTTAGATTTTAAAAAAAAATTTAAAACAAAATTTAACATTGATGCTGAATGTATCTACAATCCTTTGAATAAAAATGAAATCATTAAAAAATCTAATTTAAAAAATAGAATTAAATTTAATAAAAATAAATTAAATTTGATAAATGTTGGAAGATTTGCTGATCAAAAAGATCAAATAACACTTTTAAGAGCAATAAATATTATAAAAGATAAAATTAATTTTAACTTATTAATTGTTGGAAAAGGTCTAGAGAAACAAAACTTAATAAATTATATCAATAAAAATAATCTATCTGACCAAGTAAGAATAATTAATTTTCAGAATAATCCTTTTAATTTAATCAAATCATCGGAAGTTTTTGTGTTAACCTCTTTATACGAAGGTTTACCAAATGTTTTACTTGAGGCACAAGTATTAAAAAAGTTTATTATATCATCTAATTGTCCTACCGGTCCTAGAGAAATTTTATTAAATGGCAAAGCAGGTTCTCTATTTAAAGTTGGAGACTATAAAAAATTATCAGATTTAATTTTAGATTACTCAAAAAATAAAAAAAAATTGTCAAAAAAAATAGAAATTGGTTATAAAAATTTAAAAAGATTTGATTATAGTCAAAATCTTAAACGTTATTTAAAAATAATTAATTCTTTAATTTAGAAAAACTTAAAAGAATTTACTAGTATTACACCTATTACAATCAAAAAAAGTCCAATAATAGATTGCCAACCTAATGTTTCATTAAACAAAACATATCCTAATATTGCTACAGTAAATACTCCTAACCCGCTCCATGTTGCGTACACGATTGCTATTGGCAGTTTGTTTACAACGAATGTTAATAAATAAAGAGCACATATATAAAATATTGATAGAAAAAATGTTGGAATAATTTTTGTAAAGTTTTGTGAAACAGGAAGTAAAATTGTACCTGCCACTTCACAAAATATTGCAATAACTAAAATTAAATAAGTTTTAATCAATTTTTAAGATATCATTTTTCATCAGTTCTTCTTTAATTTCATCTAAAATCACAGGGTCATCAATTGTTGGAGGCATTTTATACTCAACATTATCAGCAATTTTTCTGATTGTTCCTCTCAAAATTTTTCCAGATCTTGTTTTTGGAAGTCTTTTAATAACTATTGCAATCTTAAATGAAGCTACTGGACCAATTTTATCTCTAACCATTTGAATACATTCTTTAGAAATTGTCTGGTTATCTTTATCAACACCAGCTTTTAAAACAATTAATCCTATAGGTAATTGTCCCTTTAATTTATCTGAGATACCTAGAACCGCACACTCGGCTACTGATTGATGCTCTGATAAAACTTCTTCGATTGCGCCAGTTGATAATCTATGACCTGCAACATTTATGATGTCGTCAGTCCTAGACATAATCCAAATGTAACCATCTTCATCAATATGACCTGCATCATAAGTTTGATAGTAACCTTCATAGTTTGACATATAATTTTCTTTATATCTTTGATCTGCATTCCAAAGGGTAGGAAATGTACCGGGAGGCAAAGGTAATTTTACAACAATGTCTCCCATTTCGTTTGGTTCAGCTAAAGTTTGATCTGATTTAATAATTTTTACATCATAACCTGGCACTGCTTTACATGCAGATCCATATTTTGTTTTCATCATTTCAATTCCTGTGCAATTTGAGCTTATTGCCCAACTTGTTTCTGTTTGCCACCAATGGTCTATGACAGGAACCTTTAATAAATTTTCTGCCCATTTAATTGTATCTGGATCCGCTCTTTCTCCTGCTAGAAATAAACTTTCAAAATTACTTAGATCATATTTAGAAAAGAATTTTCCCTCAGGATCCTCTTTTTTTATTGCTCTAAATGCAGTTGGAGCTGTAAATAAAGATTTTACTTTGTAATCAGAGATGATTTTCCAGAAAGCTCCTGCATCAGGAGTACCCACAGGTTTTCCTTCAAACAACACTGTGGTGCAACCTTTAAATAAAGGAGCATAGACTATGTAAGAATGACCTACTATCCAACCTATATCACTCGCGGACCACCAGATATCTCCCTCATCAATGTTGTAGATATTCTTCATTGTCCATTTTAAAGCCACTATGTGACCTCCAATGTCTCTCACTATTCCCTTGGGTGTTCCAGTTGTACCTGATGTATAAAGTATATAGGCAAACTCGTTTGAATTCATCTCAACGCAATCAGTATCTTTTGCATTAGTTAGTGCCTCATCCCAACTAATTTCACTTGGCGCATTTAATATAGCCTCATGATCTTTTCTTTGAAATAAAATCATCTTACTAATCTTATGATTTGCTAGTTTAACGGCTTCATCCACTAATGGTTTGTATTCAACTGTCCTCCCAGGCTCAAAACCACATGAGGCTGTCACAAGAATTTTTGCTTTGCTGTCATCTATTCTGCTTGCAAGCTCATTCGATGCGAATCCACCAAAAACAACTGAGTGAATTGCTCCAATTCTCCCACACGCAAGCATTGCTATGACCGCTTCAGGGATCATTGGCATATAAATTATTACTCTATCACCTTTACCTACGCCCTGATTTATTAATGCTCCAGCAAATTTTGAAACTTTTGATCTTAATTCTTCATATGTAAGCTCACTTTTGTTACCTGTGATAGAGTAATAATTTATA